>NZ_JARACR010000072.1:0-2439 GCF_028765505.1 Aliivibrio sp. A6
CACCTAACGCCGCAATAACACGTGCGAAAGACCGACTTCCCAAACCAATTATACTCTAAACCGCGAATGCCGAATGTAATAGCATCGTGTTGATTGCTTTGTTATACGAGCCTTGCTTTCGCTCCAATTAAATTGGTAAAGAACTGATTTACCAATATTTACTGTAAATTGAGTTTAATTAGACTGGCTCAATTAAGCGAGCAAAATATCCAATCAACAACAATAACTGTGAAACGAAACAATCCCTTTTTCTTACACCATTTGTACGGCTTGGTTTCAGACAGCTTGGACCTGATAAACCAAATATCCTAACCACAATTGGGATTAAAAATGCTAAGAGAAAAACACTGCTCCAGGTTAAAATGAGGCATAACCAAAGAACAATTGAAGCGTAAATTAGCCGCTGAAACGCCTGGATTTGGGACAATAATAGTTCAATGCCGAACCTAATAAAACGAACACCAAAAGGTAACAAAGAAAAAGGAAAACCACCCTACTTTCACACCTAAAAAGCTAATGGTTCAATCGCTGGACTGAACCAAAAAACTGCATTCTCAGAGTTCGTATAACGCCGCAATAACACGTTTATTACTACGACGACTTAGCTGAATTTTACCGCCTTAAACACCTAAACCAAAGACAAACCTACAACGCCGAATGTAATAAATCGTGTTGATTGCTTTGTTATATTCACTCTTACGTCTAAGTGAATAACTGGCCGACTGTTTTCATTGGAATGAACATTCTTACTCGACCATTGATTTCACAAAGAACCTCGAAACCATATTTTTCGTAGAATGACTCCGCTTGTTTAGTTAAACAATCAACAACAATGGCATAAGCTCTCATGTGAGAGTTAATTTCCCAAAGGTATTCGAGAGCTTTGATTAAGCTAACTTTACCTAGCCCACTTCCATGAAATTCTTTATGAACCGCAAGTTGAGCTAAAAGGAAAACAGGAATAGGATAACGTGGTAATTTTTTAGCCATCGCTTGTGGCAACGTATCACGGCTAATCGAACTTGGCGCAATACTATAAAATGAACAGATTGGATATTTTTGATTTGGTAATGGCACAGAAGCAGGCAAAACCATTGTGCGACTAATACCTGCTTGCATATGTTTAGTAGCTTGAGTTTGGATAAAATCATTTAACTCCTTTTCACCACAGTCAAATGATGCTCTATCGTGTTGTGATTTATCCAATTCTTTAAAAGTCTTGGAATAACTCACTTAAACTCACCACTTTTAGTAAATGCAGCCGCTTCAAGTAATGCTTTATTCGGAGCTTTAGCCTCGTCACAAGCAATCATGAATTGGTCAAATACATTTGCTTCAACAGTGATGCTTTCATGTTCAGAAATCACCTGAGTTGAATCTTCGTCCATTAAACGAACAACGTATTCAGTTAAGCTTTTTAAACCAAGTAAAGCAGAAGCTTTCTCAGCCTTAGCTTTGATTTCTTCATCCAAACGGATATCAAGTCTTGCAGTAGCCATAAAACCTCCAATCGTACGGAGTAATTCCGTAATTAACCTGAGTATAAGATTTAAACAACCAAAGCGCAACTTGTACGGAGCTAATACGGGTTTAATTTTTAAGCTTTGTGAATATAACGCCTGCATAACACGTTTGCTACTATGCAAACCAAGCTGAATTTTACTGCCTTAATCACCAAAACTAAAGGCAAACTGACAACGCCGAATGTAGCAAATCGTGTTGATGCATTTGTTACACGATCTTTGTCAACGCTTCGCTTTAATTGGTAAAGAACTGATTTACCAATAATATTTAAAAACCAATTCTAAATTACAAAAGCTAATTTAGCGAACAAAAGAACCGTTCAACTACAAAAACTGCGAAACGAAACAATCCTTTTTCTAGCACCATTTGTACGATTTGGTTTCAGCAAGTTTTAAGCTGATAAACCAAATATCTTTACCACAATTGGGATTGATAATGCTGAGAAGAAAACACTGATGCAGACTAAAATGAGGCAAGGCCATGAACAATTGAAGCCTGAATTGGTTTCTGAAATCCATGAACTTTTGGCAATAATGGTCAATTGCCGAACCTGATAAAACGAATATTAAAAGGCAACAAAGAAAAAGGAAACCCACCTTACTTTCACACCTAAAAACTAATGGCTCAATCGCTGAACTGAGCCAAAAAACTGCGATCTTAGAGTTCGTGTAACGCTTGCATAACACGTTTATTACTATGCCAAACAACTTGAATTTTACCGCCTTAATCACAAAAACCAAGGCAAACCCGGAACGCCGAGTGTAATAAATCGTGTTGATGCGATTGTTGTGCGTGCTTACTTTCGGCTTGGCCAACTTGGTAAAGAACTGCTCAGCCAAGATTTTCTAAGCCCTGATTCTAATTTACCGATGCCAATTAAGCGAACAAAATGTTCTTAAATTGCGAGATGAAGTA
>NZ_JARACR010000073.1:0-2059 GCF_028765505.1 Aliivibrio sp. A6
GAATTCTGAAAGTGGTTGAATATCTTGGTCTAATCTTAGTCGAGTCATAATAGCACCTTAGTTGTACTTAATTTTGTACCGATTATAGTGCAAGTATAAATATTCAGCAATACTAAGAAAAATTATAACGCCTGCATAACACGTTTACTACTATACAATAATACTTAAAATTGACGCCCTAAAACGATAAACACCCGACAACCTGAGGATGCCGAGTGTAGTAAATCGTGTTGATGCATTTGTTAAGTGCGACTTACTTATGCAGACGATCTATTTCATCATCTACGTTTTTTTTCCTTAGTTGATTAAGGAAAAAATAATTAGCAAGAATGACTCTGAAAACTGCATGAAGTTGACAAATAGTCAAGGTAGCAAGGATAAAAAAACCTGTAGACTTCAAAATCGATACATTTAATCCAAAAAAGCCCATTCCTCTAACCACTGGATATAGGAATTGAATAATCAATACACAAATTAAAACAACAGCTGATACTAATACAATCTCAACCAACTCAGAGAGATAATTAGAATCACCTTTGTTTTCATTCAGGTGAGCATAAAACTCATTTGATTTTAGATTATTACCAAATGTTTTCCCTATTGCTTTTGGGTAAATAATTGCGATCCACGCTCCGATAATCGCAAATATAATAGATGATACATTTAGCAACGCGCCAATTAAGTCTTTGTAATCTCCATATTTTATTGCAGTTATTTCAGGGTAAGTTATCCATGACATGACACCTGCGATAACTAAAATCATAAAATATTTAGTCATTTATCTCCCCTTAATTTCGTTACTGAGTGCTTATTGGGTTTTCCATTTCAGCCAAAAGCTCAACTCTTGATAAACGAACAGCCTTTAAAAGAGCCTCAACATTAATTACATGAGCTTCAAATTTAGTCACATCTAAATTAAATTTGAAACTAACATTGATACCTTTAAGCATAACTCTTTTACCAGTATTGTAAATAAATCCTGCATTTTTTAGTGTTTCATCTTCGTTATCGTAAAAGTTAGAAATTATTTTTTTCAATTGCCCCGCTGATGGTTCAAAGGCTACTTCATGCATAATATCTTTAGATTTAGAAAATGCTGGCGGGTTATCCAATAATCTAGAAAATACACGCTCAATAAGCTGCCTATCATCTGGTGTCGAATAAAGTAATGATTCTTTCTTTACAAATTTTCGAATATTAGACAAATTAGCTAAAAGTTCAGCTTCTAATTTGTTGTTTTTCCGTTTTTTGGCTAAAAATCGAGGGTGATTTTTATCACAACCTTTGGCATATTTTCCATCCTGTGAATAACCAATAACTACATCTTCCTCATTAAACACACGATATGGTGACTTATTAGATAAAAAACCATTCATATAAAGTTCTAAATTCTTCTTACCTGACGTAGAGTGATCAAATTTGATCGATGCAAAAACATTATTTTCTGGTGAAAACCAGAAATAACTAGGAAAACCAGGTATAGCAAGGCCATCAAAACCAGTTTCAAGAATTTCCGTATTCCCTGGTTTTTTATTTGGTGCCATTCCGTAAATTTTACCATTATCATTTTCAACTTCATTCCATAAAGTTAAAAATATGTCGTTTGTTACTGGACAAGTAGCCGAATCAACATAAAACGTACGCATTATTTCATTATCACGATCATGCTCATACGTTGTTGTATTCTCTAATTCTCGTCCATCTGCTCCCCATAAGGCTAATTTAGCAAAAACATCCGTTACCCCACTAAAAATTGGGTCTGTAGAACCAAATGTGTAATAACCACACTTCTCAATATTATAAAATGTAAATTTAGCTTCCAATTTTTTAACCTCTTACCTTGCCATCTAACGAAATTTTATATTTCTTATTTTTAGTGAGAAGTAGATTATATAATAGGTAATTAACAGCGCCTATAAAAATGAATCAACTTTTATCTAGATTGCTACTTTTCGACAAAAAAGCACTTAACGCCTGCATAACACGTTTGCTACGATACAAACTTAACTGAATTTTACTGCCTTAATCACTGAAACTAAAGACAAACTGACAACGCCGA
>NZ_JARACR010000074.1:0-1986 GCF_028765505.1 Aliivibrio sp. A6
TACGGGCCTCGTATACGGCTCCTGCTTACTTATATTCGTATGTGAACACTTTTCCGATACTTACCGTTTCAAGATTAAATAGTCCTAACTCGGTAAACCACTGATTTGGCATAGCATAGCTCGCTAATGGACTCTTTGACGAGTTCCATACTCGCATGTTGATCTGCTTAAAGGGCGGTTTGTAGTTATGCTGCTTTAACCATCGGTGAAGCCTTTCTGGCTTCTTCCATAGCCTTAACTGAATACTACGAAGTCGCCTTCTTATCCAACCTGCTAATGCTTTAAACTGCTTACTGGCATTGGCTATCCGAAAGTATTGACTAAAACCACGCAACAGGGGATTTAGCTCTTTGATTACCTGTAATAGTGGCTTACCGCCATTTCTTCGGGTTAAATCTCGAACTTTATTTTTGAAGGCAGTTAATTTCTTAGGTTGAATTTGAGTATATCTACTCTTTATCTCTACTCCTAAGAACTTAATACCCTCATCACTGTGTGCTATGTGGCTTTTCTCTTTGTTGATCTCCAACTTGAGTTCACCCTCTAGGATTTCTTTCGCCGTTTCATAAGCATTTTCCGCTGCCTTTTTCGTACAACACAGGATTAAAATGTCATCCGCATAGCGCACTATGCGATGATTTCTTGCCATCATTTGCTGATCGAATCTATCGAGATAAATATTAGCAATAAGGGGGCTAATTACCCCACCTTGCGGACTGCCTATCGTCGTCGGCTCGTATGTCCCATTTATCATTACCCCACTTTCGAGAAACTGCCTGATGAGTTTTAGGAGACTTCCATCTGTTACTCGTCTCTTTATGCTCTCAATTATCAAGTCATGATCGAGCATGTCGAAGCATTTCGATAAATCCATATCAACGACATATTGTCGTTGATATTGTCGGATAAACATTGATGCTTTATTGATTGCATGGTGGCAGCTTCGCCCTTTTCTGTATCCGTAGCTTGACGGATGAAAGTTTGGGTCAAAAATGGGATCAAGCACATCAACGATGGCTTGTTGTACAATGCGATCTCGAACCGTCGGAACACCTAATAAACGAATTCCACCGCCATCTTTGGGTATTTCTACCCGTTTAACAGATTGAGGTTGATACGTTTTAAGGCTTAATTCCTGATGAAGAGCGGTTAAGTTTTCTACTAAATTTTGCTCAAAATCGCTCAGGCTCTGCCCATCTATTCCGGCCGCACCTTTCGCTCTTTTCACTTGTTTAAATGCATTATATAACCCCTTCAAATCAAGTAGGCGTCCATATAAACTGTAGAATTTTCTCATCGTTTCTCTATCAATTTAGTGCGCTATTATTTTCGTATTTTCTTGTCTGTATGGTGAGTGTATTTCATCACAGATTTGAAGCGTTCTAGCCTGTTGGCAATCTACATCAAGGTCTGTGGTTACTCCTCTGTACGGCTCTTGGTATCAGTCCACTTATTCCTAAGTAACCAAATCCAGATGCCCTATTTCGTCAAATAGCTTGTGTACCCATATAGCGTCGCTAATATTCAGTAATAGTCTTTAAGTAAGCTTCCCCCCTTCGCAGACAATTGTACTTTTGGTAACAATTGGCTCTATCAGACACGTTGCTGATAGTCGGCTTGGTTTTGTCCTCCACACCATTACTGGCTTTCATCGGCCTAGCCTTACTCACTACTACGGGTTCATCTGCCACCTCACACCAACATTATTCTTGAGTCACCTCTTGATATAATGCTTCCAGCTAATAGCTGGATCTGATGCCAGGCTTCCCCAGTTATTGCACTGACTCCCTGTTAGATATTCCACCCTCAAACACAGCATTGGTCTGACTAAGTATTGGGCTTCGCGCTATTTCGGACGCTTACCCACCAAATGCTGCCGAAACAGGTTACGGTTAGTTGTGTACATCTAACTTCCTATGGCTTCCTTCAGACCCCACCGTTGGCCAGTGACGCCCTTGCCATTCGGATTGTCTTCCCCTTAGTCGG
>NZ_JARACR010000075.1:0-1962 GCF_028765505.1 Aliivibrio sp. A6
AAAGATTGCAGTTATTTGGCTCAGTTCAGCGATTGACCCATTAGTTTTTTAGGCGTGAAAGTAGGGTGGTTTTCTTTCTTCTTTGTTTCCTTTTAGTTTGCATTTCATCAGGTTCGGCAATTAACTATTTTCGGTCTAAGTTCAGGCGTTTCAGAGGCATTTTTACGCTTCAATGGTTCTTTGGTGTTGCCTCATTTTATCCTGCATTCGTGCTTTACTCTCAGTATTATCAATCCCAATTGTGGTTAGGATATTTGGTTTATCAGTTCCAAACTGGCTGAAACCAAATCGTACAAATGGTGTAAGAAAAGGGATTGTTTCGTTTCGCAGTTTTTGCAGTTGAACGGTTCTTTTGTTCGCTAAATTAGCTTTTGTAATTTAGAATTGGCTTCTAAATATTATTGGTAAATCAGTTCTTTATCAATTAAAGCGAAGTGTTGACAAAGATCGTGTAACAAAGCAATCAACACGATGCTAATTACACTCGGCATTCGCGGTTTAGAGTGTAATTGGTTTTGAAAGTCGGTCGTTCGCACGTGTTATTGCGGCGTTATATGCTTTTTTAGGTTAAGGTGGCTTAATGAAAACAATGAAATTCGGTGCAATTCTATTACTAGTTTCTCCTCTATCTTTTTCGGAACTTTTGCCCTTTGATTTTAACAAGTCATATGATGTGTATGAGTTGCAAGGAGATACTCCAGAAAACGTAGAAAACTCATTTGACAAACGAGCAGATTTTCTTAAAAAGAATAATTTTGACGGCTATACTGCGTGGGAATATAAGTTTAATGTAGATGATGACAGTTGCGAAATAAAAGACTTTAATCTTCAAATTAAATATATACTTCCGCGTTTGAATATACTCAATAGCTACTCTCAGAGTCGAGAGGATTATCGGGATTATTTAGAAAAATTATACAGACATGAAGAGCAGCACTGTGCGATAACACTGAGTCAATTATCGAAAATGTATGCAATTTTTATTAATGGGCAGTCAAAGAATTGCTCAAAAGAAATAGAAAAGACGTATCTAATTGAAGATAATATCACCAAGTTTAATCAGCAATTTGATACTTATACAGATCATGGAGCTATTGAATTAGCTGTAAGTCCTTTTGGTGAGGATAATTATTTGAAATATTGTAAAATCGATTTCTCACCATTTATCAACGGCATATAACAAATGCATCAACACGATTTGCTACATTCGGCATTCTAGGTTTCTTTGAGTTTACCGTGTTAAGTGGTAAATTTGAGCTTAATCTGCATGGTAGCAAACGTGTTATGCAGGCGTTATAAGTACGGAGAGTCTAGCAGCATGAAAAAGTACATATTTATATCTACGTTAAGACATTTGACGATACCAGAAGCAATGACTGGCTGGCTAACTCTCATGCCTGGTATTAATATAACCAATGATCAAGTTGAAATTCAGAAAGTTATTACTGAAGAGTTCAGAGAAGTTGCAGGTATTATTGAATACCAACACTTTCTAAACGCAGACAATATTTTATACTGTTACATAAATCAAGAGTCTTTTGGGAAACCATTAGATAGTGGGCAGGCCCTTATTCTATGGCTTTCATGGCTTCAGATGCTCCTTAATGATTTGTGGTTTATCAAAGACAATGCAGTGGTATGTGAGGCCGCGTTTTGTAAACTTACTCATGGTGTTGATACGTCATGGACAAGAAATAATATTACTAACGCTGCATATAATAGTTTGGGACAACCTTTTATATCTACAGAGTTATCTGTCGAAGAGATGAAGTCATGGAGTGGTAAAAGTGTGCAAGTACAAACTTATCTTCATGACTCTGACTCAACATTTTTTGATTCATTTATAAATACAAATTTTAGCCGTGTAGGTCGATCTATGAGATTTATTCAAGCTGCTATTAAAGAACAACATCCAGCAGTAAAGTTAGCTCACTATTGCAGTGCTTTTGAGAGCTTATTTTC
>NZ_JARACR010000076.1:0-1892 GCF_028765505.1 Aliivibrio sp. A6
TGCGGAGGAGGTAATATGGCAGGGGTTGCAATTCCATTCGTTCAGGATCGATTTGATAATAGAATATACATTAATCAATATGAAGATTTCGGTTTTCCGACACCAATTTATTGCGGTGGGAAAAACTGCCAGGCTAGAGTGACTCATGTTATCGGTCATAAAAGAAGAGGGAAATTAGTTCCTTCTATTTTCCGTTTATTTCAAAATATTGATCATGCTAAACATTGTGGCTTTAAAGCTTTTGGTAACTATGAAATTGAATCAAAGGTAGGTATATCAGACGTTGAAAGTGCACTTTTTGCAGGTGAAATGTTATTTAGGATTAATATTTTAAATGATTCTGAAATGGCAAAAGTGAAAATAAAAGAAGATATATTTGCTGATAGTACACCTGAAGATACAGTGAAGCGTGAATATAAAAATAGAGGTAAAATGCCATGTTATGTAAAGCAATGTGGTGATTTGGTCACTTTGTATCTGCATGGAAAAATGAATCCTGCTAAGCGTGAGTTATTGGAAATCAAAGTAAATAGTAACGTTACTACATGGAAAGATTTTTTCTTTGGCATTGGGCAATATCGATATTTTCAATATAAATTGGCTAAGGAAAACTATGCTAATGCAGCAATAGATGTGAAGTTTAAAAGGAAGATTTTCGCTGGAGTTATAGATGAATTTGAGTACTTAGAGTGCAAGCCAAAATATTATAACGGGCGTAAAATCCTACCTATAATCAGAGTATCTAAGAAACTGAAATTGCCTTACATTGATTTTGACAAGCAATTTCTTATTTATGGAAGGTTTAGGTTGCGGACTTCAGATGAGCAACGAGTAAGTAATGATATAAATGCTATAGAATTTATGACATCACTTGTACATTTAAAACAGTTGGGCGAAATACCATCCGCATAACAAATGCATCAACACGATTTGCTACACTCGGCGTTGTCAGTTTGCCTTTAGTTTCAGTGATTAAGGCGGTAAAATTCAGCTAGGACTGTATAGTAGCAAACGTGTTATGCAGGCGTTATAAGTACAAATTTGCATCAATACTTGATCATAGGTTTGATCCTATATAATATGTAGCCTATATTAAGGTTGTAGGGAATTATTATGTGGGAAGTTATTACTACGGATACATTTGATGAATGGTTTGATTCACTAAACGATTCAGAACGTGCAAATGTGATCGCAGGTATGTTGTTACTTCAAAATAAAGGTCCTCATCTTTCTAGACCTTACGCTGATACTGTTTATGGCTCGAAGTTTACAAATATGAAAGAGCTTCGTGTTCAAAGTAACGGTGATCCATTGAGAGCATTTTTTGCTTTCGATCCTGAGCGTAAAGGTATTTTATTATGTGCTGGTAACAAAGGCGGTAATGAAAAACGTTTTTACAAACAGATGATCCCAATAGCAGATCAAGAATTTCAAGCTCATTTGAATAATAGAGGGTAATAATATGGCTCGTACACTTCAAGAAATCATGGCGAATGAAAAGCCAGAAGTTGTTGCTCAAGCTCAAGAGTTAGCAACAGAAATGTTATTAAACATTCATTTAGCAGAGTTACGTGAAAGAGCTTCTTTAACTCAGAATGAATTAGCTCTAGCTATGGGTGTAAAACAACCGACTATTTCTGGTATGGAAAAAGTAGGGCAAGATATTAAATTGTCATCACTAAAAAAATATATTGAAGCAACGGGTGGCAAGCTACGTCTTGATGTTGAAATGTCAGATGGTAGTCACTTTGGTTTTGCGGTGTGATGTACTTATAACAAATGCATCAACACGATTTACTACACTCGGCATCTCAGGTTGTCGGGTGTTTCTCGTTTTAGGGCGTCAATTTTAAGTATAATTGCATAGTAGTAAACGTGTTATGCAGGCGTTA
>NZ_JARACR010000077.1:0-1753 GCF_028765505.1 Aliivibrio sp. A6
CATGTAGATTAAGCTCAAATTTACCACTAAATACGGTAAACCCAAAGAAACCTAGAATGCCGAATGTAGCAAATCGTGTTGATGCATTTGTTATATGCGTCTAACTTTATTTATTTCTATCATCAATTAATTGTAAACAAAGCTCGTTAGATATCGTATAAGTTTGACTAGAAAAGCGGATAGATATGTTGTTCAGCTCTTTACATTCAATATAATCAGCTACTAATGTAAGCGTTTTTACATAAATAACAATTGATATAATCGGTGCCACAACTAAACCAAGAAAGATCAGTAAACGATTTAACGTATTTCCTTTCAGGGTATTACCCCAAAATGCTTTAACATGGTAGTACAACAACATAATACCTAAAAGTAGGCTAGCAATAGCACTCCAAATACTTAAAATTCCAGAAATTTTAATAACATCATTTGAAACAAAAGCTGTTTTGATAAACACCCCAGAAAAAAAACCACCTATCCATATAATAAAAATACAAAAAAAACACCTAATTAAAATCATTCAAAATATTCCTTTAATACTTTAGTGAACTCTTTTGTATACCCATTGCTTTCATCTATTGTGTCTAGAGCAAGACCAACTGCAAACGAAGTAGCTACAAAAACAACTCCCGTTGCTAAAATTCCAACAGAAGCAGGCACTGCTACAGCTGTAAATATTGCTCCACTTGCAATTGATCCTACCCCCTTAACAATATCACCAGCAGAGTTACCTACAAACTCAGCTAGCGTAGTCTTATCTCGCAAAATGTAATCCGCGGTATTAATTCCTACAGATACAATGATCTCTAGACCAACATTAAAACGAACAAATCTAGCCGCTCCCTTTAAATCATTTAATCCTAGACCAACTTTAATAACCCTTGGATTATTAGCCCCCCATTTATTACCTTTCATCAAGGTTTGCTCATAACGACGGAAGTTTTTAATAATAACCCAATCCTTACCGTTAATATTTTTTGTATAAGCAACGACTCCTAGTCCACCTAGCCCAGAGGCTGTTTTGTAAGCATCGTAGACGCCACTACCTAAACCACGATAAGTCTTCACATCACCAATAGTTTCTTTTCCTCCCATATCAGCATATAGGTTTTGTAAAAATTCATGCGCTTCTTCTGGCGACATCAATGCAAAACTCTTAATTGGTTCTACATATTCAACATTCAGATATTTATCATCGTCTTCAGCTAATGGATTATATGCAGGCCAATACCCCGAATCACTTGGTATTCTTATTGGTTGTGATGTTTGCGAATTAGCGCTATTAGTGCGTGCTGTGGTTATTTTCTTGCTTTCACCTGATTCTAATTTTGAAAGTGGACTACTTGTAGGTGGTTGATATTTATCACCGATATTAACTGTCCCACTTCCAATAGTTACCCCTCCACAACTAATTTCACCACCCGTAATAGCAGCAGGTTTACCATTAATAAAGACAGTTGAAGAGCCTGATGATATTGTCCTCGGATGCGGAGGATGTTTGGGCTTACTATGTGGAAGTAAAGGGTCACCGACCCTTGCCGCTGGTTGCCCATCAAATTTTACATCTGGTGAACCAGATAAAATTGGGGTTTCTGGGAAACCATCATGAGCCGTACCTATATCACCAACTTTAACGCCTTTAGACATAACATAATCCTTTATTTATTATACTGATGCTAGTATATGACTATTGTCTACACGAGCTAATAAATAAGAGATAACTTCGGCTTTCTTCACGTTTTTGATAAGCATA
>NZ_JARACR010000078.1:0-1651 GCF_028765505.1 Aliivibrio sp. A6
AACCATTAGTTTTTTAGGTGTGAAAGTAGGGTGGTTTTCCTTTTTCTTTGTTGCCTTCTGGTTTCCATTTCATCAGGTTCGGCATTGAACTATTATTGCCCCAAATTCAGGCGTTTCAGCGGCTTATTTACGCTTCAATTGTTCTTTGGTTATGCCTCATTTTAGCCTGCGTCAGTGTTTTCCTCTTAGCATTTTCAATCCCAATTGTGGTTAGGATATTTGGTTTATCAGTTCCAAACTTGCTGAAACCAAATCGTACAAATGGTGTAAGAAAAAGGGATTGTTTCGTTTCACAGTTATTGTCGTTGAAGTGATATTTTGCTCGCTTAATTGAGTCAGTCTAATTAAACTCAATTTACAGCAAGTCTTGGTAAATTAGTTCTTTACCAAGTTAATTGGAGCGAAAGCAAGGCTCGTATAACAAAGCAATCAACACGATGCTAATTACACTCGGCATTCGCGGTTTAGAGTATAATTGGTTTGGAAAGTAAGGCGTTCGCACGTGTTATTGCGGCGTTGTGCGTACTGAGTCCGAAATTTTTTGCACGGTTCCTCAATGGAAACGAGACTTTTGTAAACGCTATTTAGTTATCGCAACTCCTCTTCTTTGTTGCCTTTTAGTGTTCGTTTTATCAGGTTCGGCAATTAAGTATTGTCGGCCTAAATTCATGCGTTTCAGAGGCATTTTTACGCTTCAATGGTTCTTTGTGTTGCCTCATTTTAGCCTGAATCCGTGTTTTCCTCGCCGCATTTTCAATCCCAATTGTGGTTAGGATATTTGGTTTATCAGTTCCAAATCTGCTGAAACTAAGCCGTACAAATGGTGTAAGAAATGTATCTGTTTTCCATTTACTTCATCTCGCAATTTAAGAACATTTTGTTCGCTTAATCGGCATCGGTAAATTAGAATCAGGGCTTAGAAAATGTTGGCCAGGCAGTTCTTTACCAAGTAGGCCAAGTCGAAAGTAAGCACGCACAACAATCGCATCAACACGATTTATTACACTCGGCGTTCTGGGTTTGCCTTGGGTTTTGTGATTAAGGCGGTAAAATTCAAGTTGTTTGGCATAGTAATAAACGTGTTATGCAAGCGTTATACGAACTCTGAGAATGCAGTTTTTTGGTTCAGTTCAGCGATTGAACCATTAGCTTTTTAGGCGTGAAAGTAGGGTGGTTTTCCTTTTTCTTTGTAGCCTTTTGGTGTTCGTTTCATCTGGTTCGGCATTGAACTATTATTGTCCTAAGTTCAGGCGTTTCAGCGGCTAATTTACGCTTCAATTGTTCATTGGTTATGCCTCATTTTAGTCTGCATCAGTGTTTTCCTCTTAGCATTTTCAATCCCAATTGTGGCTAGGATATTTGGTTTATCAGTTCCAAATTAGCTGAAACCAAGCGTACAAATGGTGTAAGAAAAAGGGATTGTTTCGTTTCACAGTTATTGCCGTTGATTGGATATTTTGCTCGCTTAATTGAACCAGTCTAATTAAACTCAGTTTACAGCAAATCTTGGTAAATCAGTTCTTTACCAAGTTTATCGGAGCGAAAGCAAGGCTCGTATAACAAAGCAATCAACACGATGCTATTTACATTCGGCATTCGCGGTTTAGAGTATAATTGGTTTTGTAAGTCAGTCTTTCGCACGTGTTATTGC
>NZ_JARACR010000079.1:0-1566 GCF_028765505.1 Aliivibrio sp. A6
CACGAACTCTAAGATCGCAGTTTTTTTGCTTAGTTCAGCGATAGAACCATTCGATTTTTAGATGTGAAAATAGGGTGGATTTCCTTCTTCTTTGTTTCCTTTTAGTTTTCATTTCATTAGGTTCGGCAATTGACTATTGTCGGCCTAACTTCATGCGTTTCAGAGGCATTTTTACGCTTCAATGGTTCTTTGGTGTTGCCTCATTTTATCCTGCATTCGTGCTTTGCTCGTAGCATTTTTAATCCCAATTGTGGCAAAGATATTTGGTTTATCAGCTCAAAATTTGCTGAAACCAAATCGTACAAATGGTGTAAGAAAAAGGGATTGTTTCGTTTCACAGTTATTGTCGTTGATTGGATATTTTGCTCGCTTAATTGAGTCAGTCTAATTAAACTCAGTTAACAGCAAATCTTGGTAAATCAGTTCTTTACCAATTTAAGCGAAGCGTTGACAAAGATCGTGTAACAAAGCAATCAACACGATGCTAATTACACTCGGCGTTTGTGGTTTGGAGTGTAATTGGTTTTGAAAGTCGGTCGTTCGCACGTGTTATTGCGGCGTTACACGAACTAAAGATAGCAGTTTTTTGGCTCAGTTCGGTGATAGAACCATTCGATTTTTAGATGTGAAAGTAAGGTGTTTTTCCTTTTTCTTTGTTGCCTTTTAGTGTTCGTTTCATCAGGTTCGGCATTGAACTATTATTGCCCCAAATTCAGGCGTTTCAGAAACTAATTTACGCTTCAATTGTTCTTTGGTTATGCCTCATTTTAGCCTGCATCAGTGTTTTTCTCTCAGCATTTTCAATCCCAATTGTGGTTTGGATATTTGGTTTATCAGCTCCAAACTTGCTGAAACCAAATCGTACAAATGGTGTAAGAAAAAGGGATTGTTTCGTTTCACAGTTATTGCCGTTGAAATGATATTTTGCTCGCTTAATTGAGCCAGTCTAATTAAACTCAGTTTTCAGTAAATCTTGGTAAATCAGTTCTTTACCAATTAATGCGAAGCGTTGACAAAGATCGTGTAACAAAGCAATCAACACGATGCTAATTACACTCGGCATTCGCGGTTTAGAATATAATTGATTTGGAAAGTAAGGCGTTCGCACGTGTTATTGCGGCGTTACACGAACTCTAAGATCGCAGTTTTTTGGCTCAGTTCAGCGATTGAGCCGTTAGTTTTTTAGGCGTGAAAGTAGGGTGGATTTCCTTTTTCTTTGTTGCTTTTTGGTGTTCATTTCATCAGGTTCGGCAAATTAGCCCTTATTTTCCTAAGTTCAGGCGTTTCAGCGGCTATTTTACGCTTCAATTGTTCTTTGGTTATGCCTCATTTTAGTTTGCAGCAGTGTTTGCTCGCAGTATTTCCAATCCCAATTGTGGTTAGGATATTTGGTTTATCAGTTCCAAACTAGCTGAAATCAAGCCGTTCAAATGGTGTAAGAAAAAGGGATTGTTTCATTTCGCAGTTTTTGTCGTTGAAATGATATTTTGCTCGCTTAATTGAGCCAGTCTAATTAAACTCAGTTTACAGTAAATCTTGGTAAATCAATTCTTTACCAAGTTAATA
>NZ_JARACR010000008.1:0-132978 GCF_028765505.1 Aliivibrio sp. A6
CGCATTATGTATATTATGTTAAATAACTTTGTTAATTAATAAGCTTATCAAGCCTTTACTGCATATATTCAAAAAAACAATCATAATACTATCTTTTCTTTTTGGCGATTTTTGGCATTTTTCACTACTTACTATAAAAATATTTCATGGAAATGTGCCATTAATCAAAAACTTTCATCGTTGGTTTTATGAAAATCCCAGTAAAAATATTGATTGATATGCACTTTCACGGTGATATTTCGTCGGCTTGTGCTTGGTTTGGTGTATCACGTTCTACAATTTACCGATGGATGCAGACTGATAAGCTCCCCATTTGGGCACTAGATATGATTAGAAATAGGAATTGTCGTGCGTTACGTGGTCACGGTTTACGGTGGGATAAATGGACGATTGACGAGGACGGTATCACAACCCCTAACGGACGCCGGATCACCATTACACAATTAGAAAGCTATTCAGCTTGGATAGAATCCTCTATAATAATCGACGGTTCAGCGTGTAACTACATGATGAACCAAAACAATAAAATATATTTTAATAACAAATAGCCTATCTCAGATAGGTTATTTTTTTGATACAAAAAAGCCGGTGCACATGCACCGGCTTTTTATATCCTGGTCAAACATTAGTAAAAGCTAATGTTTATCCTGGCTACTTCTTTTTACGACTTCGTTTAGTTGGCTTTTTCTTGGTTGTTGATACTTTCACAGTGCCACCGCCTTTCTTAAACTTATAGCCTTTCTTTAGTTTACCGTTTGATTTTAAACCTGCTTTACTAGCCATTGTCTTTCCTTACTTCTAATATTGTAATGCGCTTATCATGCGCAGAAATTAAACTCATTAACTGCTTGTTCATCTTGAACATTTGCCAGCCGAGAAAAGCGATTGCGCCCGACTCTATTGTCAATCCTAGCTCTATCGCTAGGCGAATAATTGCTAAATCACCGATCACTTAAACCTGCTTTCTATAATCTTTCTCAGCATCGAGCGAAAACCAAACGTATCAACAAAGACAAGAACGACCGCATACAAATACCATTCAGGCACTTTCTCAAGGGCTATGAACCCATTAAGTACAAACGCTTGTGTACTTGGTATAAACATTAAAATCATTGGAAAGATGATCAAGAGTAATAGAAATTCATCTTTCCAACCTCGATTTAATTGTGAAAAATCGTCTTGCTTAATTAACGCCTCTATTTTCATTTTGTTTATTTCGTCTTTTAACTTTGCTCTATTAACAAAGAAGCTCCCGAAATAATGCGAAATAGATTTTAAGAACGTCATTTTTTAACTTCGTTTTGCTTTAATATTTTAGCAATTAAATATGCCGATAGAACCGCAGTAAACACACTCACAGATATTTCTAGTACAATCACTTGGCCTTTCTTCATAGCTTAATCCCTGCAAGCTCCACACCTGCTTTAATTGCAGACATTGAATACGGTTGTATACCGTTTTCAAATCGCGTCATAGCTGCGATTAAAGCGGGAATATGCGCACTTGTAAGATTATTATCTGCAGCATTTACACCGATGTACTTAGCCACAAAATCGACATAAGCTTTGGTCGGATTATTATCCGATCCCGGTGCCCATTTTGTAATAATCGTTGTGACAGAAGTTAAGCTGTTTTTTGTCATATAATTATTAAGTAATCGAGCCGCTGCTCGAATACCATATTTAGAGCTCGAGAACGTACAAAAACCGCGGTTTTGACCCGTTTGACCTTCCCATTTATTACCCTCGCTAAACTTAATGTTTAACGGATTATTATTACGAATACCTAAAGGCATGGTTTGACGAACTCCCACATATAAGAGGCCACATACGGCCCCGATAACTAATACTTTTTTAATCATTGACAAAATACTCACCGTTTAATGCTGGACGTTCACAAAACGGAAAGCTTGGTTCTTGTGGATAATCACACAGTGATTTTCTATCGTTCAATAGTTCAAGAAATTGTGATTCTGATAATAATGAGGTCTGTAGTTCTACAGGATAATTTTTATCCTTTTCATATTGGTCAATTCGAGATAACACAATATTTAATTCATTATCTCGCCACTCTCTTTCTTGAATTATTTTAATTGGTCGTTCTAATTCTTGTTGATATATCCAATCATTAGATTGTTCATTCCAAGCAGAGAATGCTTTACGCTCAATTAATGTATGTGTATCTGGTAACTCGTCATTAGATTCAATAACAAAATCATTGTAATCTAATTTTGAATAGGCAATTTCGCCAATATTATCAGTTAGATAAATCCATTGATTATTTACCAGTTTGACATAGTAACCATCTTTTTGTGGTAATGGTTTTTCAAATGAACAATTAACTGGCAAATCAAAAGGGAATAAATCAATAATTAATTCATGCGCGTATTCATCGTAATATTTACGACCAATGAAAAATTCAGTTTTAACCCAATCATCATTAATAAAATACGCTCGCTCATTATCATTTAATTGTGGTAATGGCTTTAATGTTGATTTAGCTGGTAAACCTGTATTTGCATGAATAACGCATTCTTTAGTAAAAGTATGTTGATTATTTTTATCAAAATGATGTAACACCATTACACGGTCATGTTTAGAAAATTCAAACTTCATTATTCAGCCCTCGTTATACAATTCCACAATAAAGAACGTGGCCGAGTTTCTACATCTGTCCCTGTAATTACACCAGTTGGCGTACCAGCAGAAGCAGCACCAGTGCTCTTACTATACGAAGACGTTACGTTAGTGTAACCAGCTAGTCGAGAGCCACCATGCGATGCTGCAGCGTTGTATTGGATGGGATGGTAATGGTCGCCCAAATCATCACCAACAAACCCCAACGGCTGCACTGATTGCTCTTGACGTGTTAGCGGCTCTTGTCCCTCGCTGGCAATTCGAAAATAATCTTCACGCGAATCAGGTAAAAAGCCGTCAGGATACACAAGGGCTAATTCTGGATAAGCAACTTTATCGAATGCTTGGCCAATCATAGGCAAATACCCTTTAGGGCAAGAAGGTAACGGCCAATAGATAGGCGCACCAATCAATGAACCACCGCCCGAACTATCGCCCGAAACGGTCACTTTAGGTGAATTTAAAACCATTAAAGGCTGCATTAATAAATTTCTCCAACATAAACACTATCACCCTCTGCACCTGTAATGATCACATCATTACAAGCGGGTAATGTCGCCATACCATCCGCTTTTAAACGCATAAAGCCGCACAGCACAATGATTTCTTTATTTTCATCACTTGCTTGTATTAGCAAGCCTTTACGCTTGTTATTACCTGAAATCGTGTGTTGTCCTGTTGCCGTCAATTGAATATCACCTATAGCCCTAACGTTAGTAATAACGCTTGGTTGATTCAGTACTTCAACTTTCTGAACCTCTTTATGGTTCGTAAGAACCACTTCTTGAGGTTCAACAAATTCAGTTTGAACCACTTGTTCAAGCGATACAGGGACAGTGCCACTAATAGATACTGGCTTTTGTATTTCACTAACAACTACAGGCTGAATGATTTCATCAATGGTGATACCACCCTCGACGCTCATTCGTTGCTCTTTAATTCGGATATCAACCTCTGATAGTTGAAATTCAAAATAAATAGACTCTGTACTCGTGTTTAAAAAGCGCAATTCCATGTTACGGTAATCAGTAATAATCACCGTATCACTTCGAGTTAATTCAACGTCTTTGAACGAATCACTTTCAAGAATTAACGAATGGCTAGCATCACGTAAAATCAAATAATTATCGGTTTGGCCTACAGTGAACGTATAACTTTCGCCAACACCTAACGTGTATTTTCTTTTCATGATTTCCAAGCCTTAATACCAAACACAACCCCAATCACAACAACGCACCCAACGACAACCATAGCGATTTGCTTTTGTCCCTCGCTGCTTCCGCCTGTAATCGTTGTTGTTGCCATTTCTTTGGCAAAATTCATTGATTCTTTAGCGTTGATAGCCATTTGTGACGCTGAATCTTTAACGGTACTCATTGCATTATTAGCAACATCAACAACGTTGTTATTTGCTGCAGTGTTACTTTCGAGCACCTTATCAACAACGTCCCCCGCAAAATTAAGCGATCCATTAACTGCGCCATGGTCGGTTACTGTAATTTGAGAGTTATTAACTCCCGAAATCATAGTGCCGTTGTTATCACCTTGCGCAGCATTGGAACCACTGGTATTTGTGGTCGTTGTTGTCGTTGTACTGCTTGATTCTCCGCCATCACCACCCATTACAACACCAACCGAATGACGAACTCGTCACAATTAAGGGCTTTACAACGTTGTTGGTTTACCATTTGAAACGGTAAACCAATACGCTTTAGTAATCGTAAATGTGAGCGACGTTCAACGTGAGCACGAACGGTTTTGAAACCATGGTTACGCGCTTGCATAATGATTAATGGCGCACACTCTTCGAGATTGCCGTCAAACCCTGCTACAAGTAGCTCAGAGCCTTCTTGACGTAGCAACACAACAGAGTAGTCATTAATCATAAAAACACGCTCTGTACCTGCTAGGACTCTGCGCTCTGCTTCTTCAAAATGCGTTCCTAGGATCGGCTTTAAACGATGCTTAACACGACCCCAAGTAACATTCTTAAAGTTACCCTTTACGTTTGACAAAATAGACTCCTAAAGCAATTACAACCGCAACCATTACAAACGGTGAAATAGTGGCATTAGAACCAAACTGAATGCTACCACCCTGAAAACCACTGCTATTATTCGTTGTGGTTTCGTTACTGGCTGCACCACCTGCGCCACCTGTTAAACTAGGCATTCCGCCCATTCCTGGTATCACGCTTTCAACTCCTCCCAAATCTGGAATATTGCCCAAATTGCCAACATTCCCAAACTGTGAAAGGGTATCTTCTACGCCACTCAAATCTCCAAGAATGTCACCAAACATTATTTAACCGCCTTAGCGCCAAAATAGATCACGCCACCAATTACAGTTAGAACGATGACGCGAGTTAAAAAGCCCTCGGACTTTTCAACCGCTTCACCTGTTTCCTCTGCGACTTTTGCAGTGCCATGAAGCGCAGCAACGCCCACCGAGCCGCCCGCAATCCATAAAAGGGGAATTAATGGCAATGCCATATTATTTCCCTCTTGTTACTGCGTAGATAACTCCAATCAGAACAACGCCACCAATCCCGATATACGTCCAATTCAATGGCGTAGGTTTCGAGCCTGACGAGTTATTCACTGTATCTTTAACGTCATCAACTTTGTCAACTGCGTTATCTACTTTATCTGACGCGTTTGCTACACTGTCACTTGCACCGCCGAGGCTATCGGCAAGATCACCGACCGCCTCTATACCACTCTGAACACCATCAATAACGGAATCCACAGCACCGCCAATCATATCGCCTATAGCTCCAAACAATGTAAAGCTCCTTAGGCTGCGACTGACTCTAGACCTTCAATTAGAATTTCAATTGATTGCACTACTTCAGTCGTGTTTACACGGAAAAAGAACTCGCTTGCGTGTTGTGTTGGTAGCAAGAAATCGCGCATAAAACCGTAAACAAGTGGATCGTAATGGAAATAATCCACATTCCATTTTTTACCGTTAGTCTCTGCAACGAACTGTAAAATGTCTTTATGCATTTCACCTTCTTCACGACCATCACGCTTAATTTCTAGCTTGTCCATCTTGTTTGTTTTGAAGTGCATACGACGAACGTAGCGACTTGTAGACGATAGCAAACCAGAGAAATCATTCTCACCTGACGCTGTAGCGGTCATTGTCTGCGTGTAAAGACGAGGCAATAACTTACGGTAAGGCTGCGCATCAGACATGATCGCAAACGTATCAATTTTGATTGCTTTGTTTTCAGCAATCGAATCAGATAGTTTTAAATCAAGCGTAATGTGATCGTTAGGCTCAGTTACAAACGCTGTTGATGAGACTGCAGCACGCTCAATATTATTGAAATCAGAGAAAGGAATAACATATACACCTTCAACGATTTTTTTCATGTGGTAGGCTTGAAGCATGTTCAAGTGATTTGATGTTACGTTATAAAACTTATCGTCATTCAACGTAATTTCAACGCGCGTTAGCTCGTCTGGCGTTAAGTTCGTACGTAAAATAATTTGTTCGTACGTACCGCCCGTTGGTAATGTTAATGTGGCGGTACCACCTTTAACTACACCAGAGAAAGCACTTAATTTTCTGTGTCGGCAATTTTGCATAATGCTTTCCTGTTATTAGTCGTTAAGACCGAACGTGTGATCTAAATCGAATGGCTGATACTTATGAATCAATGCCATACAAACGAATGTTAGTACTACCGTACCTACTACAACCTTGGCTGTAGCTTCTTGGGGTTTAGTCAATTAATGACCCTCATGTTTAAAATGAGAGTGCATAAGACATAAAAAAACGGTTTTGAGTCAATGCCCAAAACCGTTAATAACCTATAGGTTATTTGCATTTAAAG
The DNA here is from genome assembly GCF_028765505.1 of Aliivibrio sp. A6. Lineage (NCBI taxonomy): Bacteria > Pseudomonadati > Pseudomonadota > Gammaproteobacteria > Vibrionales > Vibrionaceae > Aliivibrio > Aliivibrio sp. A6. The sequence goes on from NZ_JARACR010000008.1 coordinate 6,481, forward strand.
TGTGATCAAAGTCACGCTTCAAGCGTGTATTTGCCCTTTATTTTTTTAACTGATTTAATTTCAGCTTGCTTAAAGGTGAATTTACCGTTATCAAATTCACCTTTTCCGTGTTTTTCCGTTTTTATGATGTATTCAAGTTTTTCAAGTTTTGCGATTGCTTCGGATGCTATGCCTAACTCTTTTGATAAATACACCGCATCATTTTCACGGTCTTGGTATCCTATCCACTTAATCGGACAGTTACCTATCACGGTTTTACCGACTTCTTGGCCACGTTGAAAAATACAGTGTGTACGTAGTCCAAACTTACGACCGATACGGATCAAGTCCCCTACATAGCCGTCCATTTTTCCTGCAGTATCACAGAACTTCGCTAACTCTTCTAAGACTACATTTAACGGCTCTTTGCTGCCGTCACCACACGCCCATGCAAGCGCACAAAATAGTTCAAAGTCGCCTTTTTCAATTCGGCCTTTAAAACCACGCGCAATCTTAAACGGCTTACCAGAACTACGAGCTTTAAATAGATTCTCTGAAAAATCAGACCAGGTATAGTAAGTAAAAACTTGCTGGCCTTTAAATGTGCCCTCGTAGTCTCCGAACGCATCAAAGAAAACAACACAATCATTTGCAGCTATGTTTAAGTTTTTTACTGCAGTAGTCTTTCCGCTGCCTGACGAACCGACATACATAGCATTACGACAATCTAGCGCGTTGTTTGGGTTTACTGGCTCTGCAATGGTTATCATGCTGCTTCCTTGTGTTCTTCTTGGCTATGTTGCTGGGCTACGGCTTGCGCATCTTCTTGCTTGTATTTCTTAGCTTGTTTCGCTACGTCCCAACCAATTTCACCCATAGATTTAAGTGCCATGATTTCTTGCTCGTATTGACTCAACCATGACGGCAACAATGCACCATATTTGATAAGAAGAGGCCCAAAGTTTTCTACTGCTTCGGCTTTCACTTCATCATCAATTTTAATGCGCTTATGGATAAACTTTTGCGCTAACTTTTCGAGAGTAAAAACGGCTGCTCGAGCTTCAGCATTTGCACAGGTAGCTTCAAAGCGTTCACTATTGGCCTCTGCTTCGGCTTGCTCTTCTGGCGTTTGATTTAATTCGGCTTGAGCATCAGAGGCCTTTAACGCTTCAACCATTCCACAAAAGCGTTCATCAATAACGGTTTCTTTCCACGGTTCAACCACGAGCAACCCCCAATTTATAACCAACACATAGCCCAAAAGCCGTACCTAAACCGACACACATAGCAATAAAACCCTTTCCGTGTGGGTTATTAACGGTTTCAATAACCGTTTCAGACGGTTCTATAACGGTTTCTAACTGATTGTTTTCGTTATCAATAACCGTTAATTCTAGGTTTTCAGTTTCGGGAACCGTTTCAATAACCGTTTTTAATGGTTCTACAACGGTTATTAATGGTTTTTGTAAACGGTTTTCTTCATATTCAGAAACCGTTTTAACCATATTAGCTTTAATAAATTCTTGGCGAGCAATGCCACCGCCTTGATTTATTCCGCACTCACATTTTGTATAAAATGTTCCGACTTTCTGACCGCCAAACTCAAGCACATTCGCGCGACCATCACAGCTTTTACAAAATAAAAAACCGACTTCTGTAGCCATTATTTAACGCCCTCAGCTAATTTCATTAATAATTCGTTTTGCGCGTTCATTTCTTCACTGAATAAATTCATTAGTTCATGAACTGGTTCTAAGTCTTTCGCAATGGCTTTCTTGAGCATGGATTTTTTCATTTCTTCATAACAACGAATAACGACACGCGACTGTACCGTTCTACGACGCTCTGCAATTTCTAACTGTTGGATTAATTCATTCATTTAATTCAGTCTCATCAATAAAACCAACGGTCATAACCGCATATTTTTTAAATTGAGCAAGATTCCGAGCACGTTCAAATGATATTTCTTTCAACAAAAAATCAGCATCTTTCATTTGTTCATCCGTAGCAAAAATATAAATATTACGATGTAAATCGTCGGCATACATTTTATGGTTGCCGTGTTTTGCAGCTAATAGGAATTTATACTTTTCTTTCCACCAAATAAGGCGAGAGGACACTATTTCTTTATGCTGATATTTCTTAAGGAAATGTGAATTTTTCATTGATTCCCCTAATGCTTGCTTAACTTGATACTCGAATAGGCGTTTAACACGCAATTCTTGCTCTTTTTCTAATTCTTTTTTCCTGTCACGCACAGCCATTACAAACGCATAAGCGATAATAACTAACGTCGTATAGAGCCATGTATTAATAACCAATTCAGGCGCATTAATAATGGGTAAATCTGGAAGAAAGATAGGTACTACCGCAACCAATAAAAATATGAACCCCAAACACACTAATGACTGGAACACAGCCCATACAGGCCAGCTTGTAATAAACTTGAACATTAAAAACCTCACAAATGAATACCTATACAATTTAAGTGCATAAATTAGATATTATATTCAGTATTTATGCAATAGCCGTTTTAAAAACGGTTATTTATTCATAAAAACGGTTATTTTAATACTTAAGCGTCTGTAAGCGCTTCTAAGCTCAATTTGATATGTATTGATTAAATGGTATGGGTTATATGTTTAAAAGCTCTCAGATTGCGAAATAACGCCAGATAAACGCCATTCTTAAATCTTGCCTTTCTCTTCATGCCAGAATCATCGCGTAGCGATAAGAACTACCACTTAATATTCATAGTGTGGCCAACATAACGGTCGTATGACAAAAAGCACTTAACGCGACGACAACAAGGCCTCAGGGCGAAGCCCTCGAAAGGCCGTTACATTAACTTATCCCCGACTTTGTCGGGGTTTAAACAATAAGATCCTTTATTTCTGAAAGAACATATAGAGAATCTATGCTGCGTATGTAGGTAGCGTCACTACGTGGAGTGGTTGAGAAGTTGAAACGAGCGTTATACATGAAGTTATCCACAGCCACACACAACCTGATTGATATGTGAGCAATTTGATAGCAAAATTAATGTGTTACGATTTAATTTGACTTAATTAAAAATTAATGTCTTAATTATTGACGGGCAAGTGCGTCTATTTTCTGAGTCATAAAAACAAGCGAACACAAGAAAGCCCCAGTTAAGGGGCTTTCTGTTATTTAATAGGGCTTTAAATGGCTAGTATGGTATGTCTACGCCTTTATCGACGTAATCAGGTGTGTAACTACCCTTTTCAGCGTTTCGCTTCCAGATAGCTTTTAGGATGCCTACAGGGGTAAGCATTAATTGAGTGGTCACACCTAAACCTTTAGCTTTATTCGTTAGGTATGCTTTTGCTGCTTCTTGAGCTTCTTTGAATTTTTCGATAAGTCCCAAATCAGTAAAATACTTCATTGTCACTTTCTTGGTGGTAACTCTAAAAATAAACTTACCATCTTCGCCACGTTCCCTGGCTTGATCGCTTGATTCTACCCAACCGCGATCACTTGCATATTCAAAGCATTGTTTAACACGGTATGACGGCACGCCCATTTTCAGCGCGATAGCGTCCCACGTAAACAAGAAAGATCCTTTCTCTGTTGGTGTGTGTGTAATCTTGCGAGAAACAAAACACATATTAGATACAAGCGTATCCATAAATTTTGCTACGTCTTTGACTAATGATTTACGAGTAGCTTGTCCGCATGGAGCTTGCAGCAATTCATATGCAGATGGAGCTTTTACCATTTTAGACCAAAACGCACGATTAAGCGCAGCGAACGGGCGTTCACTGCGCTTATAGTGTTTGGTTTGAATGGTAGCCGTCATTATGCTGCTTTCGCCTGCACAGCGGCTTTAGTAACGAATTTTAGAGTGTCACGATTAAGATCTGAATATACATCGGCAGTCGCACCCATAGCAGACTCAATCATACTACGGTTCATATGCTCTAATAATAGTTCTGATAGACCGTTAATTACTTGAGTGTCTGAAATTAAACTTATAGCAAAAGGTAGCACCATGACTAAATGCATAGATTGTGCTTTTTCAACATCTTGAATACTACAGTCTGGATCATCTACGTACTCGATATCGAGTTCTTTTCTAAAGGCAATAATTGTTTCTTGTAACTTCGTTAATACTAGCTTGTCCATACATTCCACTCGTTAAATGGATCACAAAAGGATCTCAATAATTCGAGTGAAAGATACTATCTGTCATTTTTGTGTGCAAGAGACTGTCTCACGCCCTCTTTTACAAATATCCTCTTCAAAAAGGAGGGGTTATGATAACAACAATTGAATTAATGGATTCCGTGAGAGCCCGTTTTGCCTGTAAATCAGACAGGGAAATTGCAAAAATACTAGGAATTACTGGAACTTCTGTAAGTGGCTATTACAGGGGTAATATTGCATCTATAGATATAGCGCTACATGTTGCTGATGTTTTGGAGTTAGACCCGCTAGATGTACTAATTAGTAACTTATGCGAGAATAAAGTTAAAAATCAAAGAGCTATAGAGTTATTAAGTAGTTTAATTAATAGCAATTCGAGACACAAAACCGATAGAGTTACCACCCTATTGGCTGCTAATAACAATCAAGCAACAACGCAAACGAGTACCCATTTAAATTCCTAAAATGGGACAATATGAGACAGTGGTTAAGTTTATGATTTAAAAGAGAATAAAAGCATGTTAAGAAAGGGCGCTCACTGTATATTATGTTAAATAAGGTACAAGGAGATTCAAACTCAATTAGTTAGTTAATTAATTATCCCTGCTTATACTCTCGTCTCTTATGGCTATTTAACGATAATCTTATTTACCATAAAATAGCTAATAATCATTCAATAATACTTCGTATTCATCGTTTGATTATTAGCTTTCAAAGCTCCATTAATAATTAGCCACCGGCTAGTTTTACTGTATGACCTTGCTTTGTTAGGAACTCTTTGATTTTCTCACGGTTATCGCCTTGAATTTCAATGTCGCCATCTTTAACAGCGCCACCGCAACCGCATACTTTTTTTAGCTGAGCAGCTAATAATTTAAGTTGCGTGTCTTCCATATCTAAACCAGTAACAACACAAACGCCTTTACCTTTACGGCCTTTGGTTTCACGTTGAATTCGAACAATGCCATCACCTTTTGGGCGCTCTTGTTTTACTTCTTCTTGTTTAATGCGGCCAATATCGGTTGAATATACTAAAGACATAACTAATCTCGTTTTAAAGTGATGATGAATTGTAAATTATTTTTCATGTTTATCCAAAAAGGATTTTATTGCAGCCAATGAACCTTTGGCTAATTTCCCATGATATAAGCAATACCAAGCTTTTTCTTCACCTGTATCGTTCTTGATTTGAAAACCTTTATGCTCTTCGGTACGTGATTTGTCTCTTTTCTCATTTATTGCCGTTTCGCCCATATCACCAAATTCTTTAGGCGGTATGATTGCTCCTGTGTCACTCCACCAATCAATGCTTTTCTTTACTGCACTTAAGTGACCGTGTAACACCTTATTTTTAATCAGTACTTTCCAGTCATCAGGAATACCTGTCTTATTTTCAATGAAGAAACCTTTATATAATGACTTTTGCATACCAATTACTCTTACTAGTTAATTACTTATTTCCACATAGTTAGGATCGAATATTTTTTAGCTTTACACCAGACTTTAGATAGTGAATCGTGATCTTATGTGCGTTTAATTTTTGTGATATAGTTTTGTCACACAGAAAAATTAGTTATGGTGCACTAGAATGGATAAGTCTATTTTCTTAAGTTCAGATATCGATATAGATACATTTGCTTCTTGCTTAAAAAAGAAATATTCACGTAATAGCTTAATTTCATTCAAAAATGATTGGAATAATTTTGTTGTATTTTGTCAGCTACATCATGTAATGGCCTTACCAGCCTCAACGACTGCAATTCGCATTTTTATTGAAAAACAAGCGAAAGAAAAAAAGTTAGCGTCCATTAAGCGTTCCCTTATATCTATCTCACATGTCCATAACGCATTCGAATTGAAAGACCCTACTCAAACAGCTCAAGTAAAAGCAGCGGTTGGAAAGATAAGATTAGATAAAAGAGACGACAGCAAACAAACAGAAGGCATTACTCTTAGTATGCTTGCAGAGCTTGAACGCCAACTGTCTTCCTCTGTTGAATTAAAAGACATTAGAGATTTAGTTATCTGGCACTTAATGTTTGAATTACTCTTAAAGCGTGGAGAGTTAAGAGACCTTACTCTTGATGACGTTTGTTTTGATGAGTTTGGAAATTGTGTCATTCAACTGAAACAGAATTATTATCCACTATCACAAGAAACGACTTTATTACTTAATAATTGGCTAAGTGCATCACATCTTACCGAGGGCTATTTATTCAGAGGGCTTGACCGACATCAGAATCTTTCGTCAAGTCACTTAAATGACTCGTCTATTTATCGTATTTTCCGTCGTGCAAACGAATTACTTAATCTGGAGGTTAATTTTTCTGGATTATCTGCTCGAGTGGGTGCAACGAAAGAACTTTCTAAGTCTGGCTATACCGTTCATGAAATTCAAGAGTTAGGTCGTTGGGTTAGCCCTGCAATGCCAAATCAATACATTGGAAATATTGAACGTTCAGAAAGGCAAAAAGATAAATTCAAAAAAAAGCCTGAATAATATCAGGCCTTTGTTTATCACTTAAAGTAATACAAATTACTTAATTGAATTAAGAATTGCTTTTTTTAGAAACGTTTTAAAACAGTCTCCATTATGTTCCAGCAATTTAGGGAACATTGAAATTGGCGTCATTCCTGGGAAGGTATTCACTTCGTTTAAGAATATTTCGTTCTCTTCTGTTAGGAAGAAATCAATACGAGATAAATCTTTTAGCTTCATCTGTGTAAATACTTTTTGGCTGTATTGATTAATTAACTCAATTTGCTCAGCCGATAAATTTTCAGCAGTTAATGTTGTCGTTGAATGACTGCCACTGCCGTATTTTTCATCGTAAGAATAAAATGCGCCATCAGGAGCGGTTACTTCACCTGGGGGCGTTGTGAATAGCTTACCGTCAATTTCATACGCAGCAACTTCCAACTCTCTTGGCTTAACTGCTTTTTCAACTAACACTTGCTCAGAAAACCCGAAAGCATCATCGATAGCTTGTGATAATTCACTTTCAGACGTGACCTTGTAACAACCAACAGATGAACCTTGGCAAGCGGCCTTAACAAACAATCCGCCCCATTCTTTAAATGCCGCCAATGCAGAGCTATGTGTCTCTTTATTGTTTTCCGTTAAGAATAAATATGGCGTATTTGGTATACCTAATGCGTCATACCAAAGCTTTGATGTGATTTTATTAAAGCTGTTTGTGCTTGCTTCTGCACCACAACCTAAATAAGGAATACCGAACATATCAAGCATTGATTGAATATCGCCCGTTTCACCAGGGTAACCGTGAATACAAGGGATAACATAATCAACTAGACCTAGGTTCTCATCACCACAAAGTAATGATTTGTCAGAGCGTAATTCATATTTCAAACCAGAGTCGATATGAAACCAAGCACCATCTTTAATTTCAAGATGCGTGATTTGAAATGAATTTAATTCCGATAGTTGTTGAGAAATGTATTTCGAAGAAACCAAAGACACTTCATGTTCGGTACCGCTACCGCCACAAAGTAAAAGGATATGAGTCATAATATTCACTATTGAAAATAATCGGCAAGCTAAAGCAAGCCTGCCGATTTAGTATTTAATTTAATTTGTGTAACTCAGGGTTATCTGAATTTTTAATGCTATTAATGCTACGAACAAATGGACCGTATGCTTGAATCTCAGCCGGCAGTGTTTTTATTGCTGCACGAGCATCTGCAGGTGTTGCAAAATCACCATACAAAATCGTATACCATGGCATATTATTCACGGTTTTACGGTTCATCCAAACAGGTTGTTCGCCTGCTAATTTTCCAGCATAAGTCGTTAGATCTGTTTTACGGCTCAAGGCAAGGATCTGAAGCGTATAACCATAGCGATTATGCATTTCGTCTTGCTTACTTGTTGGTGGTAAAATCTTCACAGCCGCATCAGACTCTGCAACTGCTGATGTCTCTTCTGGCGTTAATTTAACCACAGGCTTTTCAGTTTGTGGTTCTGCAGCAATCTCAGTCTCTTCAAAAGTAGTTACCTCTTCTTCAATAGGTTGAGATACTTGGTACACTTCTTCAGAGGTTTCTGTCGTGATGTTTGTGGTATACGAACTACTTGTACATCCTGCAAGTAGTGCGGTTAACGTAATAGGAATGATTCTTTTCATTTTAATTCACAATTATAAGTCATGCTGATTTCCTAATTTTGCACCTGATATACAAGACAATCAAGTCTTTAGCTCTCTATCTGTTCAATTACTCAAATATTTCCTTAGATTACGGTACAATTGTTGTGTTTTTGTGCGCTAGGTTTTGTTTATATTATTCTATTAAGCCAAAAAATACATTCTCAGCTATCTTATTCTTATATAAGGATTAAGGGAGCTGTAATGTCAGATTTAAAAACGCTTTTTCGACCGCGTTCAATTGCGGTTATTGGCGCGTCAATACACTCGGATCGCGCTGGTCATATTGTAATGAGAAACCTATTAGATGGTGAGTTTGATGGGCCGATAATGCCAGTACACCCTAACTATCATTCCGTCTGTGGGATCCTTGCTTATCCAGATATTCCTTCCCTTCCCATTACGCCTGATTTTGCTATTTTATGCACTCCGGCACGTGAGAACGTAAAAATATTAACAGAACTCGGAGAAAAGGGCGTTAAGTTAGTCATTATTCTCTCTTCTGATATGCATTTACATTGCAGCGGTATTGGGGAGCCTTTACCTTATGAAGCGGCACGAATTGCTTCTCAATTTAATATGCGAATTTTAGGACCAAACAGCCTTGGGATAATCCTTCCTTGGGTTAATCTTAATGCGTCATTCTCTCCAATTAATGCCAACAAAGGAAACATTGCCTTTATCTCTCAATCAGCAGCAGTGTGCACTACCATACTTGATTGGGCGAAAGAAAAAGAGATTGGATTCTCTGCTTTTGTTTCTTTAGGTGATGGTATTGATATTGATTTCAGTGAGCTGCTAGATGCCTTATGCACTGATTCAAAAACCGACGCCATACTACTTTATATTGATTCAATCAAAGACGCACGACGGTTTATGTCTGCCGCTCGTGCTGCCGCTCGTAATCGACGCATCTTAGTCGTAAAAAGTGGTCGCTCCGTTGCAGGAAGTAAAGCGGCGCAACTACATACCAATGGAGAGATCAGTTTAGATGCAGTGTATGACTCGGCTATTAGACGGGCAGGTATGTTACGTGTATCAAACACTCATGAATTATTTGCAGCAGTAGAAACACTTGCACACCCTATTCCATTCCGCGGGCAACGTTTAGCAATAGTAACAAATGGCGGTGGTCCTGCAATTATGGCGGTTGATAGCTTAATGCAACAAGGTGGAAGTCTTGCACAATTAAGTGACACATTAGTCGAACAATTAAACCTGTACCTTCCTCATAATTGGTCACATTCCAATCCAATAGACATTGGCGGTGATGCTAATGAACAAAGGTACTGTGATACGGTTAACGCGTTATTAGACAGTGAAGATTGCGATGCTATTTTAATTATGCATAGCCCTTCTGCAATTTCTAATGCGACACAAACAGCTGCTAAATTAGTCCAGTTAATCAGTAATCACAAACGCAAAGCAAAGTTTACTATTTTAACTAATTGGTCAGGAGAGAGCTCTTCGAAAGAAGCTCGTTTACGCTTTACACAAGCTAGTATTCCAACTTATCGAACACCAGAGAGCTCGGTTTCAGCATTCCTTCATTTAGTCGAATACCATCGTAATCAGAAGCTCTTAATAGAAACCCCAGTATCGTCTGGCCACATTAATAAGCATGACGCGAGAATGGCTCGCGAATGGTTAGATAATTGTGTATCACATAACCTGACCGACCTTGATACCCATGAAACCCAAACCCTATATTCATGCTACGGATTTAAGACCGTAGATACTTGGATCACAGAGGAACCAGTTGAGACAGGTTATATTGCCGAGAATATTGGTTACCCTGTTGCCATAAAACTCCGTTCTCCTGATATCCCTCATAAATCCGATGTTCAAGGTGTAATGCTTAATTTAAACACCAAAGAAGAAGTTATTAATGCAGCACAATCTATTATTGATCGTGTATCAATTAGCTACCCTTCAGCTCGAATTTCAGGGTTAAGCGTTCAAAAAATGGCTCAAAGAGCGGGATCTCAAGAGTTACGGATTAAAGTATGCCAAGATCCAGTGTTTGGCCCGGTGATCTTACTTGGCGAAGGCGGATCTGAATGGGATCTCAATAACAATGCCGCCGTTGCATTACCACCACTTAATATGGCGCTAGCTGAAAACCTCATAAAATACGCGATTAAAGAAAATATTATTCAGCATCGCAATTCTCCAACAAAAATGAGTATCTTTGATTTAAGTGCTTTTCTCGTTCGTCTTTCTCAGATGGTACTTGATTGTCCTGAAATAGTTGAACTTGATATACACCCTCTTCTTGTCTCGGGTATTGATCTCACTATCATTGATTCATCCATGAAGGTACAGCATTTTACTGGCGACATTCATAAACGATTAGCCATTAGACCTTATCCAAATGAATTAGAAGAATTTTCACAACTTAAAGATCATAGCTCAGTATTACTTCGTCCAATTCTTCCTGAAGATGAGCCAAAACACGCAGAGTTTATTTCTCAGGTATCACATGAAGATTTATATAAACGATTCTTTTCTGATGTTGGTGAATTTAATCATGAAGCTCTAGCGAACTTTACTCAAATCGACTATGACAGAGAAATGGCTTTTGTCGCGACAAAACAGATTGATAATCAAGAGGTTATTCTGGCTGTGGTTCGTGCATTATCTGATCCAAATAACATTAATACCGAGTTCGCTGTATTGGTACGCTCAGACCTTAAAGGCTTAGGTTTGGGGAAAATTCTAATGGACAAGATTATTCGATATTGCAAATCACAAGGTATTAAAGTGATGAACGGAATGACGATGCCATCAAACCGAGGGATGATTGGATTAGCGCAACATTTTGGGTTTACTGTAGACATTCAGATGTCAGATGGCATAGTCGAAATGAGTTTAGCGCTAAATTGAATCTTAATTTAAAAATAAAAAAACCAAGATAATCGCAATGATTATCTTGGTTCACATAGATATAAAATTGTTTAAAAAAGGGATATCTATATTATTTTACTTGTTCAGCTTTTTCTTTCTTTACCATAATTGCACCAGCAATAACAAATGCAACTAATAATAAAATTTCCATTAATCTATCCTATCTATTGTTTAAAAAGTGCTTTACCTGAGTAATATATCATCAATTCAGATAAGGTAAATAGTTTTTTCTAACATTTACACACATTCTGTCACACTTCATAAAATATATACTGCCCTTTACCGGAAAGTTTCGCTTCATACATTGCTTGATCAGACTCCTTCAGCACGTAATCAATATCCTTTTCCTCATTGTAATAAGCGATGGTTACCCCAATACTAACCCCAACAAACAAAGTGATCCCTTTATAAGCGATTGGTTTTTGAATTGATTCTATTACTCGACTTGAAAGTTCTGCTAGTTGCATTTTATCTTGCACTGGCTCAATAAAGAGAACAAATTCGTCACCGGCTAATCGGCAAGCAAGATCCCCTTTTCTCACTGCATTTTCTAAACGTTTTGCAACAACTCTTAATACTTCATCACCAGCATCATGCCCATAGGTATCATTAACTAATTTAAAGCCATCTAGATCTAGGTAACATAAGCCAAACTGACCCGTAGTGAGTTTGTTTTTCTCAATCGTCTGATTTGCTGATTTATAAAACTTAGAACGATTAGGTAAACCAGTTAACGTATCGTGATGAGCAAGGTAATACAAACGATCTCTTTCTTTTGCGTCACTTAAGTTACTGAAAATAAAAATGTAGCTATTTTGGCCGTTTTGTTCATCATCTTTTATCTTACTTGCTTTAATATATAAAGGTAATTCCACACCATTTTTATCTTTTTCTAGCACCTCACCATGCCATTGACCAAAGCGTTCAATTGACTCTGCAAGCAAATTTGTTGAAGTAGTAAAGTGCTTACCATCAAATAGCTGAGTCATTGATAATCTGATTAAGTCATTTAATTCATAACCAAACATTTCTGTAAATGCAGGATTCATTAACGTTAAATTGCCTAATGAATCAAAAATTAATACGCCATCTTGGCTATTTTTAAATACATTTGCAGCCAATTTCTGTTGCGTGCGGTTTTGTATTACTTCAGTTACATCCATAATCGAAAATAACAATTGCTCTTTATTGGGTAAGACACGAGTTGTTACCTGTAACGTCGAGTCCTGTTTTGTTTGAATTAATAGATCATCAACCTCTTGGCATTGTGTAATGATCTCTTTAAGCTTACCTTCTTCCTGTGCATTGATAATATCCAGTAAAAATATATCGCTAAATTCATCATCTAGCTTTTCTGGAAATAGTTTTTTTGATGCGTCATTAGATAATAGGATTTGTCCGTTCTTTTTATTAATAGCAAAAAGACCATGTTGAACTGCCGTGATAATTTGCTTACCAAAATCTCGTTCTTGCTCAACTTTATCTAATACAAAATTAAGCTGCTTCTGACGCTCTTCCAGTTTGTCAGCCATTTTATTAAAGGATAAAGTTAAATCCCCTAGCTCATCGCTTGTTGCCACATTAGGACGTTGGCCAAACTCCCCCCCTAAGAATGATCCCTTGCATTGCATCATTCAAATTAACGACAGGTGTAATTACCCATTGTTGTATTTTAGCTATGAAAATATAGCTAAAGATAATAATGAGTCCAAATAAGGAAAACGCCACTCGCATTGCAGATAATCTTGTCTCATTTAACCCTTCTTTTGATACAATTAGACGGATTTTAGCGATCACTTCGTTATCAAGAAAAATTGGGATAAGTATATAGATTGCATCTTCTCCAAGAGCATAACCATTCTTTGCAATTTCTAATTGAAGCGTTCGATTTGGGGCTTTTGCAACTAATCCATCTTTCCGATATTCAGCAAATAATCGCCCATCACTTTTGAGTAATAGAGCTTGCAAAATCTCTTTATCAGCACTAAATGCATGAAGAACTTCAGAAGCTGTTATTTCATCATCAAACAATAATGCGGCTTGTAAGTTAACACTGACGCCATTAGATAAAACTTTTATTCTATCGATTAAATTCGTTTGCTGCACTTGGTAAGTGTTAACATAATTATAACCTTGAAGAATAATAAATAAACTGAAAATGAACGCAATAAGCGGTACCGCTAAGCGCTGTCGTAAAGAGGCTTTTTCTATCCAATTCATTTGTTATTTCCTCCCTCAATAATTGAGATACGAAGTAACTGAGAACTTATCTTAAAGGACGTATTTTCAAGATTATCCAGGTTAATGATAGGTTTTACTTTACCGTCAACTTGCCTTAATTCGATCATACCGCGTTCATGCGTGAAATTTTTCTTACCGCTAATGGTTAAGATATTTTCAGCCATTGCTTGTAACTCGCTTGGCTTAGTATTCTTATTTGCAATATAGATATCACATTGATTTGCTGTATCTTCACCGCTGGTTTTAATATTAACATTTCGATCTTGAATACGTTTATCTGTCGATATTTTAATTAAGGTTTGAACCACAGGATCAAAAGACTCACCACAAAATGTTAAAGGTGATTCGAGTGGCTTATTCGTCCACTGTATAAAGTTTGCAATTCTAAAGATATAAACCGCTTCGATTTGATGGGCCTGATAAGCAGCTTGAGACTGAACAGGCAGACAGTAACCAATAAGAAAGAGCAGAAGATACGAAAGTAGTTTCGGCTGTTTAAAACTCATACGAAACCCTGCCATAGATAGATTGCTCGGTTTCATAGGCGTTACATTGATCATAATAGATATTAGTATTTAGTTCGCATTTACTCGACATTCCAATATTTTTTACCATCACTTCTACAAGTGGTGCATTTTCATGTTTTTTCCAACCAATACGAGAATCTAAAGATATTAAGTTATCAACATCATACACGAATTGGTTGCTATCACTCGTATAGTCGATATCTTTATAGTTCACAACAACGTCCCACTGAATGCTATTTGTTACTTGCCACAATAGTTGGTTTGAAAGCATATTTTGATGGTTTATTTCGAAGTAATCATCAGAGCCAGACGCATTTGAATCACCCTGCACCCTATCTTGTGAAAATGAAAGATAGCTATAACTGGTATAATTTTTTAGCGAAGAATTGATATTCCATTCGATAGCCACCTCTGCACCATAAGTTTGAGCTTCGTAATCATCATTAAATTCATAGAGATCATAATAATTACCAATCCCATCATTAAGGTAGCCTATATAGTCGTGACCACGAACATTGTTATACGAACTTAAATATGTGGTTAAATCCATATTGACGTTAGTACCTTCAAAGCGGTAGCCAGCATCAATAGTTATAACACTCTCATTATCTAGACTTGCAGATGGTAAATAAGTGGCAACACCATCATAAAATTTGTTTTCATAAACATAACTATAATAGTTTGTATAAGTAGATTTTTGCTCAAAATAAGAAGGGGTTACCACTGCCCGGCCTACACCAAACCATATTTTTTGACTGGCAGAGATCGAATATAAACCTCGTATCTGTGGGGAAACCTCAAAAGAATCATTAAGCGTAAAGTATTCGGCTTTTGCACCAACTTGAATCATAAATTGTTCAGTAAAATTATAGTCAATTTGAGCATAGACATTACTGGTTGTATCGCTTGATATAGGATCGCTTGAGTAGCGATTATATATATCAACATGACTCACATCATAATTACTTGAATCTTGTAATTTAATATTGATATGCCTCAAACCACCACCAATTAAGATCGTTACATCTGAACCATACTGTAAGGTATAAACTGAATCTAAATCAATCGTATTGAATTCTCCGTGAGCATCGGGAGAGTTGTCTTTGTCTTGCCAATACCATAAATTAGTTTGCCATTGAGAATTAGCTAATTCGATTGTGTGATTAACTTGCCCGTAAAGTGAAGAGCTATCAACGCTTTTGTAACTATCATCATACTGCCTATTAAGATCACTCATATCAACAGTATACCAATCATAATATTGTGCTGACTTTTCTCCGCCAAAAGCTAGCATCCAAGATGAATTACCCTCTTCGATATCAAATTTTACTCCGGCGGTTTGTATTGAAATCGTATTTACTTTGTCACTTTCATATTGACTCTGAAACTTATCAATTACGCTAAAAGTATCTTTAGCTTTATAAAAGGCTCTTGCTGTGGTGTTATCATTAAACTGCAATCCATGACGTACAGAAGCTTCTTTATAGCCATGTTGCCCATACGCGATTTGGCCATAAGTGCCTAACGTCTCTTTAGTCGATTTTGTGATGATATTAATAACACCATTAACCGCATTACCACCCCAAATCGTTCCTGCTGGACCTCTAATAATCTCAATTCGTTCGATATCGGCAAGAATGTAGTCGATGTTTTCCCAGAATGCGCCACCATACATTGGGCTAAATACACTCCGCCCATCTATCATCACGAGCATTTTATTAAATAAGCCATCATGAAAGCCACGAGAAGATACAAAGTCGTTAGACTCATTAAATTGACTAACTTCGATACCAGGAGCAAGAGATAGTGCATCTGCTATTGTTTTTGCACCACTACGTACAATTCGTTCGTTAGATATAACGTAAATAGCTGCAGGAATTTCTGAGATATGCTGCTCTCTCTTAGAGGCACTGGTTACACTTACTTCTAACATAGAAAGGTCTTCCAAGCTCATTAACATCAATGCACTAAGATCTTCGTCATTAGCAAAAACGAAAGAAGACGTGAGAAACAATGAGGAATATAAAGAGAGAGTACTGAATCTCATAATATGGTTTGCCGTTTATCTTAATTAATAGAAGTATAACTTAAAGTACAATATACAGTTAGAATACTTTGATAATAATTATTTAACAAGGTGATCTACATATCATTTCAAATAAGTATAAAACAAACACAAATGCAGTGCGAAGCGACATGATACGAAACTTGATAACGTTATCCTCCTAAATCCACAAATTAACGCTATCTTTGTTGTTATTCTCAACACAAAACATAATTATGAAAAGTTATTACTACCCCTTGTTATTGACGATGCTCTCTTTTCCAAGTGATGCTAAATCTGTAAAAAAATATTATAAAGAACATCAATCAAAACGATGCGAAACCCTTACACGGACATTAACGCACGTAAATAAAGTATTGAGCTTTAGTGAAGGAAAGGAGTACAAGGAAAAACTAAAAGAGAAAAAAGCATTGAAGAAATTACGAAAAGAGAAAAGCTGTTAAAAAGCCAACTGGGAAGTTTACAGTTGGCTCATTGTTTACGTATTATTTTGCTTTTGGTCTAAAAGGCTTAATAACGTCTTCGTTACATTCAAGAAATGGCCCTTCCATTAAATCAATGCAATACGGAATTGCTGGGAATACCGCATCTAAACATTCACGAATGGATTTTGGTTTACCTGGTAAATTTACAATTAAAGAATCTTTACGCAGACCTGCTGTTTGACGTGACAAGATAGCAGTAGGAACAAATTTTAATGACTCTGCACGCATTAACTCACCAAAACCAGGCATCATGCGATCACACACAGCTTCAGTGGCCTCAGGTGTAACATCACGCTTAGCAGGGCCAGTACCACCCGTTGTAACAACTAAGCAGCAACCTTTCTCGTCTGTAAGTTCAATCAGTGTTTTTTCAATCACATCTTGCTCATCAGGGATAACTACGTACTCCGGTTCCCATTCAGAGGTAAGGTAATCATTCAATGTAGCAATGATTGCAGGGCCAGAAATGTCTTCATAAATACCAACACTTGCACGGTCGCTTACCGTAACAATGCCAATTTTCGCTTTTTTAGTCATAGTTAATTTCTTATTAAGTAAGGTAATCCTATTATTACAAGTGGTTACCTATTTTTCTACTAAAAAGACAAATTGGATTAGTATTCGTAAGCCATATTTAGTGATACACCATAAGTTGAATCAATAGAGTAGATGGCAGCTAAATCAAAATGGAACATATTTAATGGTGAAAAACCAATACCCGCGGTAAAGGCATCGTCGTAAGTTCCAGCTAGGTCTTTCTTGTAACCACCACGTAATTGAATTTGATATAATAAATCGAATTCAGCACCCGCTCTGAACATTTGAACATTATCATCCAAACCAACAAAACGCTCCTGCTCATTCAAATCCATATCAGCGGTTAAGATAAAGTAGTTGGTCATAAATGCCACACCAGCTGTGTATGTTGGTGTTAGCTCATAGTTATATTGGTGATATTTATTAGAATCAATAGGATCTTGTATTTTTTTCGTTTCAATTTCATTTTTTATTAAATTTTTACCTGCAGCAGCAAAACGCCAAGGCCCATAAAACCAAACGGCACCAACATCAACATTAAAGGCATTATCTGTTGTTTTGTTTTTATCAAAATCTTTAAAATCAAAATTATTAATTGCGGCTACATGAGTATAAGTAAGATAACTTTGAATTTTAGGTGTTATGCCTATCGTCATATTTTGACCTAAGAAATTCGTGTAGCCTGCAAAAGCCACCCCAGCTTCCATCAAGCCTAAACTAACCGTACTCATTGTAGTATTATTTGCTACAGCGATAGGATCAGATAAGTCAGTGGTATTAACATTAGGCAATGTCACGCCTTCCATTGACATTTTTGCATAAAAAGCAGTAGAGAGGTAACGATTTGGTATTGCAACTGCCGCGGCGGCACCAAGATTAAAACTGAGCGCATCACCATTTAAATTGCGTAAACCTGATTCAATTTCTCTTTCAGCATTGACCGGATCACTTGGGAGCTTATCAAGCCCTTTTTTTATTTGATCAACATCATCAATAATGCCACCACGATCCATCACCTGAAAACCAAAACTTGGTAATAATAGGCCGGCATCATCTTTACGGCTGTAGATAGCGATTAAAGCAGGGTTATAAAAAACACCAGTAAGATAATCCGCAGACGCTGTACCTGCACCACCCATTGCATCAGTACGACCATCAACACTGTAATTGGTTGCCTGTAGCTGAGTTGAGGTTGCTGCTGCGCAAGAAAGTAAGCCAATTTTCATCCACTGTTTCATTTTTTATAACCTAATAGAAATACTTAAGTACGGTATCGGCTTAAGAAAAGCTAACTTTAGGTAAATTTACGCTTTCATTTATTTTAATGATGAATAAGGTGGGAGATAAGTAAAATTTGAATAGTTAACGTAGTGAAAAGCCGAGATCATATGATCTCGGCTTTTTATTATTTCTTCGCTTTCTCTGCTATTTCAGCTCGGATCTGATCAGAAATGATTTTAATGGCTTCACCACTGCTAACGCCTTGACGCATTAATTCTTGGATCTTTTCTACCGCTTGTTGTTGCTCTTCATGAGTTAACGTTGGTAAATCTAACATCAGTTACTCTCTACAGTTTCTGTGACATCAAAATTGATGACTTTGGTTATGGCTTGTATTTCTTGAATCGATATTGGGCCTTGGAAACGTTTATGATTAAACGACACACTTAAAATATAACTTCCTGGTAACACATTGGTTTTAGGAAGACTTTGTGGGAATTGTTCATCATAGAACTTCTCCCACAATTTTATGTATTCACTATCTTGATGGTCATAAATCCCAATCGCCATTTCTGGTAATGGGCAATTAGACTTTAATAATCCAGTTTGCGTAGTTTTCCACTTATCTTTTCCTAACCACGATACCGTCATTTCTGTTTTCGGTGTATTCAATATAATCCACGATTCCCATTTAGTACTCTCTTTATCGTCCGCAGTTATAATTAGTTTATATAACCCATTTTTAACTCGATTATTGAGAGACTCACTAGCATAAACATATTGCTTTACTATCTCATCTTGAGTCGGAGTAATGCTTATCGACGGGTTAGTTAATTGCTCTTCATCCGGCCATTTAATGAAGGACAGTGATGATATTGTCTTTTTACTATCAAACTGAACTAATAATCGATGATGTAATCGACCCGGACTTTGAATAATCATTCGTTGAACACTCAACGAATTTAACCAATTAGGGATAACAATAGTTGATAAATCTCGACCACAATTTTTTGTACTGGCTGCACCAATCAATTTATCAATATTATGGTTCACATTGTTGTCAGTCGAACTCTGTAACACTTCAATCGCGGTTTCAAATCCCTTTAAAGAATCACCCTCTAAAAATTGTTTATGGGCACTATATAGCGCAGATTGCTCATTAAACCAATCTTTTGCTGCGACATTAGTCCCCATAAATACTAAACAAAAAAAACCAATGACCGTGGCAATTTTTCGCTTAATCATCATCAGGATTACGCTTTCATTTTATAGCCAACACCACGTAAGGTTTCAATATCTATCCCTACGATTTTTTGGCGAAGCTGTAAAATATGCGTATCAACAGTACGCGTTGTTGGGAAATGGTTGTAACCCCATACTTGATCCAGTAATTCATCACGAGTAAATACTTTTCCTAAATTTGATGCGAGGAAAAGCAAAAGGTCAAACTCAGTTCGAGTTAAAGTGACATTCTCACCAGAGTTAACAACGTCTCTTGTTGAAGTATCGATCGATAAGTTGCCTACATTTAATTGTGTTTTTACCTCGTCAGATTCTGGAGAGCGTAAATGCGCACGCAAACGAGCCAATAATTCAGCTTCAGCAAAAGGCTTGGTTAAATAATCATTAGCACCTGAATCAAGCCCTGTTACTTTATCGCGAACAGATACTAATGCCGTAAGCAAAATAACTGGAACATCTTTTATTTGTTTCCATTGAGGTAACCAGGTCAATGAGTCGCCCTCTGGTAACTGACGATCAAGGATCACAATATCAGCTTCTGCCCATAAACTTGATACATTCGTTGCATTTTCAGAATGCAAGCATCGATACCCTGCTTCTTCTAGGCTAACTACAAGACCATCTGCTAAGTTTTTATCATCTTCAACAAGTAGGATTGTCTGTTTCACACGGTATCTCCAATATAAATGTCGTTGGGGGTCCTTGAAGTGTCATGGTTCCACCCATTCTTTTAATCATTGACTCAACAATGGTTAGACCTAAGCCTAGCCCTGCCTTACTAACAAAAGGGGTTTTTAATTCTTTCCAATTTGCTTTTGTTAATTGTCCGCCATCAATGACTTCAATTTTTAAATGTTTATTTGCTACAGTAACGGTCAAAAGCACAGGTTCAATCCCATATTTATGAGCATTACTAATTAAGTTGTCAATACAATTCCCCAGCCAGTAAATATTTACTTTTATCGCTGAGTCCTTATTTATCTTAAATTCTACAGGCTTACTATACTCCATACAGCGATAACTTAACCACTCTTCAACAGAAGGGATCCACTCTGTTGAAAGGCCTTTGTCATCAGACTGTAAATAATCTTTACTTGCTTCTGCCAGTTGTCTTAATCGTCGAGAATCTTCGCATAATCGTCTAAATTCATCATAAAGTGACTCGGGCAGTGATTCAAATTGCCTTCTAAATCCTTCAACTGTCAATCCCAAACTGGCAATTGGTGTACGTAATTCATGCGTAAGTATCTGTAAAACCAACATACGGCTTTTCATCTCTCGACGCTTACCGTTCCATTGAGATATCCCCCAACCTATTGCGAGTGATAAGTTAGCAAAAACAAGAAATAGCACAATATATGAAAGTGTTTGAGAATTACTCTTATCTTTCCAACAGACATTCCCATTTTTTACGTAACAGTTATCTCCCTGTTCAAACACTGACATATCTAAGTCAAATTTGTCTAAGTACTTTAATTTTAGCTCCATCGGATAAAGGTAATAACGGCTTCCTTTTCTTATCCAAAGTAACTTATCGGCAATGATCGTATCAGAGCCACTGATAATCGCTCTTATTGCCTTATCATCCATTTTTTGAAGATGATGCAATAAGGTTCCTTCTTGCGCTAATGGACGCTCTTTAATATGCATATATTGTTCTAGCTCACCTAATTTCTTAGGGTACTGCTCAACATAACGATAAGCATATGAGCCACCTCCAGGATGAATCATTCCTGAACGCGCAAACCAACTATTAGGTAATGTGATGCCTTTACATATAGCGCGGATCAACACCAAAGGCTCACCAACAAGTGGACTTACCGCCCAAGGTCCAGTACAAGTACGGGCATTTTTATAAAGCTGTTGTAACTGCTTAAATGGGTAAGACGCCGTTTGCGGCAAGAGTGTATCAGGGGACAATAATACTGTAGGATATTCTTTTTGTATCAGGCGAATGTCATAAATCTCAACAGCCTGCTGTTTTTTAAACGCTTTTTTAAAGCTGTCAATTTTCGTAGCTAAACTCTCGGCATGTAAAGAAGAGCTAATTAACAGTAATAAAGAAAGGAGAAAGCGTTTATTTATCAACGGTGAATCCTGTGGTTAATGTAAAAATAAAGATCAATTTAATCAGTATATTATAAATCAATCGGAATACGAACCGTTTATCTTACTTCACCATTACTTTTCCGCCAATCATCTTATATGCAGGAGTCCCCTTGATTAAAGTTTCTCGAGCGAAGACACCTTTACAATTAGGACAAATACAAGTCTCATTAGTATAGTTTTCAACAATACGCTCAATAAAGCACTTAATTAATGCGCCTTTACCGCCTTTTCTATATTTAAAAAGGATTGTTCTGCACTTATCACAATAGATTTGAACTGTTTTTGTTGGACCTTTTTTATTTGGCTTTGCCATACCTTTCAATTATCCATGGTTGCGATCAACAAAGATTTTACTTTACACTGGAGTTACAATCCAACCAAATAAGTAATTGATTGATTGTTCTTATTTGTTAATTTGCTGTATATAAAGGAGCGTCCATGCGAACTTATGCTCAACACCCCCAAGCTAAAGAAGCTCTACTCCTTCTTAATGAGCTGCAATCTTACTTTAAAGATGAATTGATAAAAGCAAGCGAGCTCTCAACTCAACCTTCTGAGTTTATTTCTGTCGAGTGGTTACGCGATCAAGGTTTACATGGCGGAGGAAAACGCTTTGAAGCGATTGAAGGAGGAATTTTCAACCGAGCTTCAATTAATGTCTCTCAAATTCATTATGAAGACGATACGACAAAGCATTACGACAGTGCGACAGCGCTTTCTACAATTATCCACCCTGCCAACCCATTACTGCCTTCAGTTCATATGCACTTTAGCTGGACAATATTAAAAGACGGTTCCAGCTACTGGCGAATTATGGCAGATCTAAACCCTTCTCATTTTAATAAAGACGATAAAGAATATTTCGATCAAACCCTAAAAGTTGCCGCTAAAGCGTATTATTCACAAGGCACTAAAGCAGGAAATCACTATTTTGATATTCCAGCATTAAAAACACATCGCGGTGTCAGTCACTTTTATTTAGAAGGATTTAATCCTACCGAAGAAAGTGGTGAGATATTCACTCGTTACTTTGCACGCAATGTTATGGACACCTATGTTCATATTCTAAAATCCCACTTGATTAGTCAGGTAGCCCCCTCAGTAGAACAACGTCAGCAACAATTGGACTACCATACTTTATATTTTTATCAAGTGCTTACTTTAGATAAGGGAACAACCGCTGGATTATTAGTACATAACCAAAATGATGTTGGTACGCTAGGGTCTCTGCCTTCTCATATTAATCGTAACTTACTTCAAAATTGGCAAAAATGCTCTCCTGAGCCAATTAACGAATTAGTCAGTGCTCTTTTAACTGTATTACCTGATGACAAAGTTTGCCCGATAACCATTGAGGTTAAAGCAAAGTTAGCGCAAGCGATTCGTGAATTTAATCATCGAAAAATGTAAACTACATTAGCTTTATTTAACGCCATTGGTCAGTTTTCAATGGCGGTAATAAACAATTAATTTATTTCTGGTTTTATCCATACGGTTTCAAAATCAAACCAACCTAATCCATTGCATGATGCATTTTGAATACTGTTATTTGCATTTTCACTTATTCCCATCCAACCATGGAAAAGAGGTAAAATTTGATCGCTATTGACTAGATAACGACAAATTTCGTTCACAGGAAAGTGGCTTTCTGATGAAGATTGCCAATTATCAATGAGCATTGTTATTTGAATAAAATCCTCTTTCGGCGTCGCTCTTTCTATTTCATTAAACGCAAATAACCACGATAGCAAAGCTTCTGGGCATTGGGTTCCAAGACTCATACCTCTAAGCCACATATCAATAGATTGCGTTTTTTCTTCACACAATAAATCTAATGTATCAAACGGATGCATTTTTAAAACAATGCCATCAAGTGCTAAACGTTGCTCTATTGCTTTACCTAACAATGGGTATAACGGGTGCTCTTTTTCGTAACCAAGATGAACGACGCTCCCTTTCGTCGGTAAAGTAAATGGGACCTTTGGCCGATTAAGACAGTGCTGTAATCCAGGTAATAAACCATAGGCATTAAATAAACCAATCCCATTCATTTGTGAATTTTGAAGTTCATTAAGCAGCATTAATGGAGTAATGACTTGTGACAGATACGCTTGCCAATTTTTATCTTTTGCAACCCCTGTTTTACGATTGAACAATAGATAACTACACCCTTTATCTACATCGACTTTTTCACCATAAGAAGAATAAGACTCTGGCCCTTCACTTACTTCTAACCCGAGTTTTAGTTGTATTGGTGCGACTTCAGGTAAAGTCCAAACCTCAACCGAATCAATCAATGGTCTATAACCAAAATAATGCTCATTAGCGGTTAGAATTAATTTTTTATCCGTATTCTCACTTATCTTATAAGGTCCAGTGCCAATAGGATATCGGCTGTAATCCTGTTGTGTATGAGCCGTAGTTGGAATGATTTTCGCGTTAAACTGTGCAAGTTTTGATGCAAAATGATGATCGCTTTTAGATAAAGCAAAATCAATAATATTAAGGCTTGGGCTGCTTACACTGTGAATATGAGCAAACACAAAGTTCGACTTAAGCGCTAAAAACGTCTCTTTAATATCCTCGAACGCTAATAACTTTCCGTCATGAAAGCTAATAC
Organism: Aliivibrio sp. A6; assembly: GCF_028765505.1. Classification (NCBI taxonomy): domain Bacteria; kingdom Pseudomonadati; phylum Pseudomonadota; class Gammaproteobacteria; order Vibrionales; family Vibrionaceae; genus Aliivibrio; species Aliivibrio sp. A6. Next base: position 30,744 of record NZ_JARACR010000008.1, read on the forward strand.
TTGGCCTAATATAAAATCTCCAATGAGTAGGAGAAAGCATTTCCCAATGGTGAGCGATATCTCCCTCAATATCTCCTGCTTTATTCCATTGCGTTAGTCCATTAAAGATTTGCTGAACAAGGTGCTGCTCTGAACGGCGAATGGCAAGAGATGGCTTAAGTATGTGTAATTGACGATAATAAGGCAGCTTAACGACTTGCTTCCCTTTTTCATGAGAAACGCCTAGCGCATTATTAATCAGATCTAATAACGCATCTTGGTTACCATCAAGCAATTCAAGGGCTATATCTAGCTTTCCTTCTTCAATGTTCTGTCTAGCTAACGATAAATACACCGTATCAGGCGTAGAAATGAACTCTAAAATAGAGCTTTTTCCTCTTCCTACTGCTGGGTTCCAAATGATCCATTTTTCATCAGACATTTTTTTAAGAACCATACGTGTATTTCGACGAGTACAACATAACAAATCGGCAATATCATCAATTTGAACGCCTGAATCATTATTATTATAATGCGTATATAGTTTCTCAAATTGTGTACGTAAACGTGGACTACCCATAAAGCACCGTTGTGTTAGTTGATACTAGTCTTAGTTATAAGTTCAAATTCTGAGACTGTGAACTTATACTCTTGATTTTTCAATAAGTAAGTTTACACTAAATCTCGAGTATTTAGAGGAAATTCATCATGTCACCAATTGAATTACACCAATTTAACACCCAAACCCGAAGAAAATCTGATCGCTATCCAGTGGAACGAAATGGCGTATTTATTGTTAAATCAGGCCAATTTCATTACTGTGATAAATCAGGTAAACCTATTCCCCTTAATGCTGGTGATTTTTTACTTTACAGCTCTGGTGACATATCAAAAGTAAAAATGATTAATGAAAATGGTAATTTTAAAGCCGAATCATTAGTCATTGATGTCAGTCTTTTTCAAAAATTCATTACTTATACCAATAACACCGCACATACGGCGTCAGACAGAGAGTCTTTCATTTTTACGCCTGAAAATACATCAGTAAATAAAATATTAGACCTGATAAAAAGCCAATTAGCAGAAGGCGCTACCGCTGATTCACTTGAATTTATGGTGCTGGCTTTATTAAGTGAAATGGTGCATGAATATCCGGACTTAATTGCTTTTATACATCGTATTTCTATCCTAACCACCTCACAGCAATTGATTCAATATGTAGAAGATAATATTTCTGCCGATTTAACCATTGATGCTGTCGCACCGAAATTAGGAATGTCCGCATCAACACTCAAACGAAAATTGCAATCGGATAAACTTTCTTTTGCACATTTAGTTAAAGTGAAACGCATTAACTATGCCGCAACTCAATTGCGCATAACACGTAAAACCATCACTGAAATTGCCTATGAAACAGGATTTAAAACAGCTGCTCATTTTAGCACCTGCTTTAAGTCTGTTCATGGGAGGACTCCGAAAGAGTTTAGAGAATCTATACAACCTTAAGTGTCACATTGGTGTAACATTTTGACTTTATGATGCTTTTTTTTATTATGGATTTAGGTCATGTTTAAAGCACTCAGTTACACCACTTTTATCACGGGATTACTTTTTAGCTCAACCCTTTTTGCCGCCGATAACAATATGGTTATTGCAGGTTCGACCTCTGTTTCTACTTTATTAGAACCTTTTATTGAAGAGTATAATCAAGCAACCAAACCGTCCATTGATTTACAAAGCATTGGCTCTAGTGCTGGCATAACTATGTTGGAAAATAATATTGTCAGTTTAGCGATTAGCTCTCGTCAACTTACGCCTAAAGAAAAACTGTCTCTTTCTTCAAATCTTATCGCCTATGATGCAATTGCTATTATCACCCACCCAGATAATCCAATTAATAACCTTTCTGCTGATAATATATGGAAGATCTATCATGGAGATATTACTAACTGGAAACAAGTTGGTGGTGAAGACAAAGAGATTGCTGTTATAACAAGAGAAATAGCGTCAGGCTCTCGCTTTTCATTTGAGAAACACCTTAAACTAACCAAAGAAATTAACTCATTTACGGTTTCTGATATCAGCAAAAAAGCGATTGTTGTAAACGGTACAAGTATGGTTAAGAGTATTGTGGCACGTAACCCACACGCGATTGGTTATGTTTCTGCGGGATCGATTGGTGATCTAGCACAATTGCAAGTTGTTAAAATTAATGGTATTTCACCAAGCACAGAATCCATCTCTGATAAAAAATACCCTCTCTCTCGCCCTTTCTTGTTTGTATATAAAAATGAAGACCTTCCTTCTGATTCACAAAAATTCATTGATTACATAAACTCAAAGCAATCAATTTCTAAAATAAAATCATTAGGTTATGTAAAAGAATAGTTGAAATAAAATAGCGAATAATTTATTGTGAAAATTAATACAGTCAGAATCACAACAAGGAAGAACCATGTTAACTGTAAATAGCTATTTTGAAGACAAAGTTAAATCAATTGGCTTTGTTCAAAAGAACAATTCAATTTCTGTTGGTGTTATGTTACCGGGTAACTATACTTTTGGAACAAATGCAGCAGAGAAAATGTCTGTAATCACAGGGGCTCTTACTATAAAGCGCTCTACGGATGCTGATTGGGTAGTGTTTAGTTCTGGAGAAGATTTCTCAGTTGAAGGCAACTCTTCATTTGACGTTAAAGTTGAAGTTGAAACCGCATACTTATGTGAGTATTTATAATCACTAGAGTATACAAGTTACTCAGTAATTAATAAAAAAGCCAAGTGAATGAAGGTTCACTTGGCTTTTTATATTCTTAATGTATAAACAACGGTTTATTCGTCATCTACTACTAATTTTTTTGGCTTTTTCTTTGGCATAAACACTTGATCACCCACTGCTACGTTAGTGTGGAATGAATTATCACGTTTCTTCGCTGTTTTTGGCTTATGAGTTCCGCGTTTTGCTGTATTTTTCTTAGCATCTGCTTTCTTCACAAACGTACGTTTCTTCTTCGGTACAAGCCCTTTGAATTTGCCTTTTAGATCTTCAAATACAGAGAACGTTAATTCTTTTTGTAAGAAATTCTCTATACGCTTAAAGCTTTCCCAGTCTTTTGGCCCAACAAGAGAAATCGCTGTACCTTTCTTACCAGCACGCCCTGTACGACCAACACGGTGAACGTATTCTTCCATATGTTTTGGCATATCGAAATTGATAACGTGAGTTACGCTAGTTAAATCTAAACCACGCGAAGCAACATCTGTTGTCACTAGTATTTTATGTGCGCGACGCTCAAACTGGCTCATGATGTTATTACGAGCGGTTTGATTCATGTCACCACTTAATGCAACGGCTTTAAGGTTACGTTCGTTCAGTAAATTAGTTAAACGATCGGTATCAACACGTGTTGCTGTAAAGATCATGATTTGGAAGTATTTTTCCGTTTCAATGATTTTATCTAACAACGCTTGCTTATGATCTAAGTGATCACACAAGTAAAAGCTTTGCGTAATATCTGTATGCTCATCGGTAGATAAACCAACAGAAACAAACTTAGGGTTATCCAGCATGTTACCTGCAAACTGAGTTACCGCATCATGATCTAACGTTGCAGAGAACATTAAAGTTTGACGACGACGATGGTTTGCTGCTTGATGAATTTTTTGAAGATGATCTGCAAAACCTAAGTCAAGCATACGGTCAGCTTCATCAAGAATAAGCATTTCTAATCCATTTAAGAATAAAGATTGATGCTCTATGTGATCCGCTAAACGACCAGGAGTTGCTACGATAAATTTAGGGAATTTACGAAGTGCATTGACTTGATCATTAAAGTTTTCACCACCAGTGATCAATGCAGCATCGTACGTTAACCCGCCCAACATTGCACGTAGGTGCGTATATACTTGTTTTGCGAGTTCACGTGTTGGCGCTAAAATCACAGCTCGTGGATCATTTTTAGAAAACGACTTTGATTTTAGTGATTTATGAAGCATTGGTAATACAAACGCGAGTGTTTTACCTGACCCAGTTTTTGATGATGCAAGAATGTCTTTTCCTGCCATCGCAATAGGAACTGCTTTACGCTGAATTTCAGTTGGTTTTTTGATGTTCTGGTGAGCGAGATTTTTTAATAGGCGATTATCTAAACCTAAATCTTTAAATTGCAAAAGCTGCACTCCAATTTCGAGTATTATTGATGGATAACCAGTCATTCTGGTCTAATGAGGCGGAGTATAGCATAAGACTCCTTTAACCTTGCACATAATTCTTCATTTGGTCACTTACACTCACCCATCACTTTGCTACAATGCTTCTATAAACGATAAGATAGACAATATCTTTAATAATAAAAACATTCGATAATAAACATATTTATAATAAGTAATAGAGAAGTCTATGAGCATTCAAATCACTGGAACAATAGCAAAAATGCGCGCATCCCTACTTGATGGCGCAGTACAATACCGTCTACCGGTAGGAGAGGAAGAAGTCGAACTCAACGCTCTCATTGGTCAAACGCTGACATTAACGCATACGGGCAATATTTTCTGTTGCTCTTGCGGTAAAAAAACAAAGAAAAGTTACTCTCAAGGACATTGTTTTGTCTGCATGAAAAAACTGGCAAGCTGTGATATGTGCATCATGAAACCAGAAACGTGTCATTTTGCAGAAGGGACTTGTCGCGAACCTCAGTGGGGAGAAGCTAACTGTTTTGTTGATCATTATGTTTATCTATCAAACACTTCAAGTTTAAAGGTAGGTATTACTCGCCACACTCAAATCCCAACGCGCTGGATTGACCAAGGTGCAACACAAGGGTTACCTATCGCTAAAGTTAAGAACCGTTTAATTTCAGGATTAGTTGAAATTGAATTAGCAAAATTAATCGCAGATAAGACCAATTGGCGTACCTTATTAAAAGGCAATAATGAGCCATTAGCGCTAAAAGAAGCGGCATTAGAACTCCTTCCTCAAGTAGAAGAAGCGATTGCGAAAATTCAAGCTGAACACGGTGAAGATTCTGTTGAACTATTAGATGAAAATATTCTTGATATCGCATTCCCTATTAATGAATTTCCAACCAAAATTGTCAGCCATAATTTTGATAAAAACCCTGAAGTTACTGGTGTATTAAATGGCATTAAAGGTCAATATTTACTGTTTGATACGGGTGTAATTAATATTCGTAAATTCGGGTCTTACGAAGTAACCGTGACCGCGTAACTTAATAAGGGCGTCCATTGTATAAATGAATGCCCTTCCTTCTCTATTCTTTTATATTATTCAGTTACTAAACATCCCTTTACGCATATCAGCCCCTAATGATCTATTCATTATTATTGATTGACTCATTCTTTTCAGTTTCAGTTAAAGATTCAATCTTTTCTTCAGGTAATGGACCTTCCTTAAAAACAACAAATGCACGACGGTTTTCAGCATTGGCTTTCAAAGAATGCTCTTCAACTATCGGATCATTTTCACCAAATGATTTTACTTCCCATACAAACTGCGTTGGATCTACTCTGGTTTTTAAGTATTCTTGTACCGCAATAGAGCGTTCTTTGGCTAGTTTCTCGTTATAACTTACAGAACCTTGATAATCTGTATGCCCCGCGATTAAAATTCGCCCTGTTAATCCTTCTAATTTTAAAGCTAATTTGTCTAACTCTACCTTATCTTTCTCTTTTAATATTGATTTATCAAAATCAAAATGGGATGCCATAGTGACGTAGACTTTACGCTTTGGCTCTGGTGGTAAACAAGCAGGGTTTGTCTCTTTTTCAACGGTTTGCTCAAACACTAAAAAAGCACGACGGTTAATCGCGTTTGCTTCTAATGTTTTCCCCTCTGCAATTGGTTTTTTCTCACCGTAGTATTTTATTTCCCACTCATAGTTTTCAGCATTAAGATTTTGCAGGAGGTAAGCTTTTATGGACTCAGCTCGTTTAAGTGATAACTGCTCATTGTATTTTACTGAACCTTGATAATCAGTGTGACCAACAATCGCAACACGACCTTTTAATTTTTTAATTTCATTAATAAATTGGTTTAATGAAGTATGATCCGCTTCCATTAATTCTGATTTATCGAACTCAAAATGCTCTGCCACAGCAATTTGAATTTCACGTTGAGGGACTAAACACTCTGCGATTAAAAACTTTTGAACTCGTTCATCGTATTTATCAATATTCTCTTGGCTAACATAGGTGTCTGTACTGCACCCAAAGAAAGAAAGAAGAGTTAACCCAACCAGCAATTGTTTTTTTCTATTCATCTTCTCTTCCTTTAAATTTTCCCGATGAGGTTAATAAAGACCCCTCTTGCATCGTAATCATCATCATTCGTTAAATTGTCATCAAAACGAGAGAAGTTATAACCAATACCCATTTTAAAGTTATCTGTCAGGTGTTTATTAAATGAAATTAATGCGCCGTCTTCCATTTCGTCATATTGTGTATCAACCTTCCAATGATATTGACCTGTGATATCCCAATTTTTCATAATACGATAAGAGGCACTAATACCCGTTAGATAAATTTGGCTGTTTACATCAACGGTAGCACCTGAAGCTCTATCAAAGCGTTCATATTTATCTTTATATGCATATTTTGCACCAAAGTCCCAGTGCGCATCCCACGAATAAATTGCTTCTGTCTCGATGATATGACTTTCTTCATCAGAATATTCTACGTCTCGATTTAAATTATCAAAATCAACTAAGTAGGTATAGCGAGCTAACAGGTTAAGTTTATCGTTATAAATAGGACGGTAGGCTAAGCCGATGCTTGATTCAATAAATCGCGCTAACATTTCATTGTTTGTTTCATTCTCAGAGCGAGAATAATTAAACTTACCAAATACAGTGTATTCTTCCGTTAAGTGATGAGTGTAACTGTTGGTTGTTACCCACTGCTCTATTTTTTCATTGGTTTCTTCAGTTTCATCTACGCGGTATTCGATCTTATTCTTCAATAAGACATCATCGAGATCGAAACTAACATTAAAGCTCACTGCCTTACGATAGACAATACCAGTAATGCTATTGTTTGGATCATTATTGTATTCAATTTCGCCTTGTTGATAAGCAATACCGATATCAATATCATCGGTAAATTCATTATCAAAGCCAAACGAATCAATGCGGCCTTTGCCATTATTCTCATTAACAAATTGGTTTTCTTGATAGAAATCGACGGTTTGTGTTAATGCTGCTCTCTGACCTAAAATAACGTTATTCTGGTCTTGATAATTATCATCAACATAGGTGACATAAGTCGAGTAATCTTGAGTTACATCATAATTTACCGTTGCTTCTGCAGCATCACCTCGACTGCCCGTGGTATACGCGCCACCTAGCGTTAAATCGTCTAAAACACGGGTTTCTGCACCAAGAGTGATGCTGTCATTATCATCATAAGAATCCGTCGCATCGACAGTAGTTTGCCCCTTAATGTAAACGCTGTTTTCGCTATCCCATAAATACTCTGCTTTGGCTCCAGCAAGTGATCCTGTCCCTGATTCTTTTTGCTGATTCAGTTCTTTAATATGTTTACCCGCAACTGACAATTTTATATGTTCGGTAACCAAGAATTGCGCTTCAGCTTCAACTTGTTCTGTATCTGTTTCTAAGGTGCCATCTAGCTCTTTCTCTTCCATCGAAGTAAAACGTGTAGATATTTGAACACGGTCGCTCACTTGTAAGCGAACTTCAGTACCGTAAGACTCTTGCTCTAAATCATCGCTTTGGCTTGCATAAGAGTAACCAGCATCTTTGGATTTGTACCACGCTTTAACGTCATTACCTACTGCCCCAAATAAATCAGGTGCTAAGTCATATAAACTTGCTACACCAAGAACTTGTATATTATTACCTTCACGATCATCCATACTACCTGATGAAATTGGTGTGAAAGTCAAACCGCCATCAAAAGAGACAAAGTTACTATCTGCCTGTGTTCCTGTCGTATGACCAAATTCCGTTTTTAAATAGGTGCCTTCTGTTGCTCGAAGCGTTAGGTCTGTTGAATACAACTCGTAATCTTGGCTGTCTTTCTCTTCCGTAATATAAGTAGCACCAATACCAATATAATCGTTCGCCCAACCTTTAACTCGGCCACCGTAAGCCATCGCATCTTGAGCATCTTTTCCGCGAGGAACATACTCATAATCAACAGAAAGGTAATTCTCATAACCACCACGTGGAGAGTCATCAATTACCGAACCAAAACTGTCTGAAACAATATCAGATAAAGGACGAGTTAAAATAATTCGGCCTTGATACTCATCAATTTCATAATCTCGACCAGGTTGTAATGGAAGCTCTTTCTCAACAATACCACTGTCTTTATTCATGACTTTTATCATGACTTTATCACTACCAGGAAGTACTTCACCATGCTGTAGAAAATACAGTGAACCGCCAGTACCTAAAAATTCGTCATGTGAATACAAAGAATCGGCTTGTGATGCAAAACCGACAATGTTTAAACGATCTTCACCATATATAGTGGTTTCTCTTGTTCGATAATCCCCTCTAAAACCATAGAGACTACGGTTATAATCGCCGTTATCTGTTCCTGTTATCCCTGTATTGAAATTACCCCATAAATATTGAGACTTATCATACTGGATATCTAAATAGACCTTACCTTTGGTATTGACAACTTTTTGGATATTCGCACCATCGCCATAGTTGCCATACATCATCTCATCATCTCCATCGACAATATCAAAAACAGTTGAACTGTCATTGGCTGCAAATGGATTTTTAAACATGTCTTTTACAGCACTTTCTTTAGTATCGACATGGGCAACAACGCGCAGTTTATCTCCAAATTTACCTTGCCCGAAATAGGCGAGACGCCCTTGGTTATAGATATCTTTAGCATACTGGTCATTAACCTCTAGTGCTCCAGCACTACCACCAACACGATTTGCACCGACATAAAAATCAGCTAGACCTGCTTGCGCATAGTAGGTGTCAGGAATTCGTGCGTACAATGAAAAACGACGCTCTTCACCAGAGTCAAATACGACCGTCGTAGGAAATCGATAAGCGTCAGTTGGTAAGAATATTTCGGCGTAAAGTTTTCCTTCTGTAACATCAAACTCATCTTCACCAATAATAACTTTACCAACACCATCTAGTCCTGTACCAATAAATTTAGCCAATCCTGATGAGGTTGGAATGTTATGACGCATTAGGGTCGACTTCCCAAAATGACGACCATTTTCTTCATCATTTGCATTCTTATCTATCGACAAATCTTTATCTGGACGAACTAAATCAACCACACCAATAGTGGTAACATCCATATTTCCGTCTTTATCCCACACTTTAAGTCTAAACAATAATTGCTCGCCAAGCTTAAATTGATAATCCACATCCGTAGAACCATCCCATTCAATATCGGTGCTATTGGCTAACGTGTCGCCTTTTTTTATCACCAGAGGCTCTGACAAATGGCGATCAGCGCCTCGATATACTTCTAGCTGCCACGTTTTTATGTAATAACTGTAGTTTGTGTTAACTGAAAAATTCACTGAATTAACTAAACTGCCATCCGAAATTTCAACTTCATCGTTAACACTTAAATCCAATACTGGATCAAATTTAGTGATATCACGACTTGCCCAAATAGCCCCTTCCTCTAAATAGATACGAGAGCTGTCTGTTTGTTCATGAGCATCTACTGAAATACCCATACTGTCTGAATCCAACTGCTGTAAATTGTCGGTATTTTTTGCGAGCACCATTATAGGTAATGCGGATAACACACACACCGTTAACTGACTCTTTTTAAATACGTTCATATATCTCCTAATAACTTCTATTCTTATTTTTATATTGAGTTATTTTTCATCTTTGCTTTGAATACTGAAATTAAATTTTGTCAGTGCATGCGGTGTTATACGTAACACCTTTGGGTTTTCACTGATAACGGTCATGCCTGTTGGCAATGAATCACTATCAACCTTTACAAGGAATTGTTTGCCTTTTTTATCCAATACCCACTGATCTGGCACGTGATAGCGACCATATTGATCCGTTTCAATAATAATACCTTCAACCGTAAGTAGCCTAACGCCTGGAATACCATCTTCATATAACCCCATATTCTCTATGATAATTTCCCATAAATAATGAGATCCATCTTTATAGAGATTTCGAGTGATGTTCAGATTTTCTCCGGTTAGACCCTCTTGTCGTTCATCGGTATGGCTTGTGATCACTGAATCATCTTTTTTGAACAATATGTAAGTGCCATCTTCTGTCGTTACCGTAAAATCAAACTTATCTCGTGTGGTGGTTGCAAATTGCAGTACCGCTTTATTACCCTCTGGTAAGGTTCTGTTTCTAGAAAGTCCAAATAAATGATCAATAACAATACTTTTATTTATTGGTGCAACTTCTTTTTCAGTAAGCGCCTCTTCTTGGCCTTGAATTTCTAAAGTCGTTGAATTAACGACATAAACGGATGACGGAATATCAGCAGTGATCGTAATATCAAAGGCAGTGGCTTCGGCTTGGTAGCCATCACCATTATGATCTTCAAACACTTTCCCGATAATTGAAGCGGTATCAAATAGCTTATCAGGGGTTATTTCAACCGTTGCGCTACTCATGTTTGACTTAATTTCTAATGGTCCACTTGTCATCCCTTCTGCCGGTGTCATGGCATAGGCTGTATTCACATAACTGCCAAATGTGGCTCCTACCGTTACACGCAATAAGTACCGAACACGAACTTTTTCTTGGATTGTTGAACCGCTTGAACCATACGCCAACATATCGCCAATATTGAATGTTAAAACGCTGGTGATGCTTGGGTCTTGGTTGGTAAATACATCATCAAATGTATCAAATTCGCCATCTGGACCACTGTTAGTAATTTCAGTCGAACCTTCAAGATATTGGAAACCTGATGGGTATCTATCTTCTAGTTTAACGCCTTTAAATTCGGCTTCATTGTAATTTTCAATAATCACTTCATACTCAATAACATCACCAACTTGAGCGCTGTCTTTAAGTGCTCTTTTAGTTACTAGGAGTTCACCTTCATTATCTGCAAATTTCTTAACGTGTATTGTGACGCTGTCTTCTGCTGTTATTCCACTTGGAGTAGTCACCGTAAAAGTGTTGGTAATATCATCATCAAGTCCTTTACCTATTTTACCGACAACGATAATTTCAAAAGCATTACCTTCATAAGCTTTTAGAGTCTGTGTTGAGTTAAGATCAATCGAATTTTGGGTATCTATTATCGTTCCACCTGGGAATTCTATGATCTTTGACGTCCACTCTGTAAACAGAGGATTACCATTAGCCCCTTGAAGTTTGGAAATTTCATCAAGTAAGCGTACACCTGATACATCTGCTGAGCCTCGATTCGTAACACCTAGTGTAAAGATGATTTCGTCGTCATCGTTTGTGTATTCTGCTTTATCTGCTATTTTCTTCACCATCAAAACAACGCCTTCAGGTTTTAAAATCGCAGTTGAATCTATCACAGATGTTCCATCATCCATCGTCGCTGTATTACTGATATCACCTAAAGCATTCGAATTAACAATACCTTTTACAATAAAGTCTACAGTGGCATTTGGGGCTAAATTAACAGAAACATTAAGATCATTACCAATAGGCAATGGGTCTATCGTTGTTGTACTGTATTTATCATTTTGTATGTCGTAATTAATATTCCATGAACTAAACGCATCTTCAGTTGCACCTAAGATTGTCGTTACTTGTAGATCACTAATGATGTCGGTGATCTGTATATTTTGAGCAAAGCTAGCTGCATTATTTACTAAAGTAATATGAAATTCTGCTTCTTCTCCTGCAATGTATCTTGCCTCTTGAGTCCCATCTTTTACTGTTTTAATAAAAGAGACATTTTGCGCTGCAGGTTTTAATTCGGCATCATCCGTTGCTGTTATGCCATTAAATTTCATCGTGGCGGTATTTTTTATAACACCAGAGGCTTTGACATTCACCTCTCCGCTAACTATAAATGTCACGGTATCAAGCGGAGCGAGATCAATATTGACCTGAATATCTTCATTAATCGTCGAACTAGTTCGTGTTATAACGGTATCAGAATCATTCGCTTCAACATCTAAAACCCAATGGCTGAATGCTTGCTCTTGTATGCCATCTATCGTTTCTACAGTTAAAGCTGAAATGATGTCGTCTAATTTAATGTCGTCGGCAAAGCCATTGGTGCCATTGGTTACGGTAATAACAAAATCTGATGTTTCACCTGGAACATAGGTCTCAACCGGCGCTTCTTTTAGTAAAGTAACGACTGGAATAATAGGAAGGCTAATCGCTTCTGCGGTTTGAGTAACACCATCAAGTTCAACGGTAACTGTATTTTTAACTTCGCCATGAATCGTTGGTAATAACTTACCGCTGATGGTAATTTCCAACTCATCGTTTGGCGCTATCTCAATCATTCCATTAATGTCACCGGAAGTAATCGTTGGGATAACCGTATGCCCGGTTAATGAACTTCCAGAAATACTAATAGAAGCGGGATCAAATGCAGTTAATGTATTTCCATCGATTGTTGGGCTTTCAATTGTAGATACAAAATCACTAATCTGAACATCTTTGGCCCATGCTGCGGTCGTATTTGTCACTTTAATGGTATACGTTAATGTATCACCAGCTTCATAGATTGGTTTATCTACTACTTTCGTTACCGTTAATGATGCATTTTCCGGTGTATAAGTAACCTCTGCTCTTTTTATTTTGTTTTCAGCATCTGTAACATTAACAATATTAGTAATATCACCCATTGCATCATCATTTACGTTTCCTTCTAGATGCAGATTAATGATATGTGATGGTGCGATATTGTAATTAACTTCATAGCCATCAGTCCCTGTGACTTCACTGCCAGCTACCATTTGTGATAATGACGGTTCAACTCCAATAACTGATACATCAGTAATGTCCCACTGTTCAAATGCGCGCCCTTCTCTGGCTTGGCCTGCAAAATCAGTTTTTATTGATTTACTTAGATCACTAATATTGACATTAGTTACATAGCCACCACCAGTATTCTCAACTTGAACATCAAACCCAATGGTCTCCCCTGGAACATAAGTAGCCGGAGTTTTAGATGCAGTTTTTGTTACGGATAGCTCACCCTTTTCTGGAACAATATAGCCTACATCAACTTGATACTTTGCCCCGTTGACAGTTACCGTATTTGTAAACTGGCCAATCGCATCTTTTCTGATCATGCCATCAATAACGATCTCCACTTCTGTCATGGTTGAATCAGGATTTTTAGCTGCCATTTTTATAACAGAATTAATATCACCACTTGTAGGTAACGTACTGATATCCGTATAGCTTGGTGATGAATCATAGTCACCATCAGATACTACACGTGACGTAATCAACCATGACTCCAAAGCCGGTTGCATGGAACCATCTGCAGCTTTCACCATAAATGTTGAGATAGGATCAACAACTGTAACTTCAGTGTTAGTGTCTGATTTATTTAAGATTCGAATCGTGTATTTAATTGGTTGCCCTGGTGAGTAAGTGCTGATATCAGAGGCTTTCATGGCAACTATCTTAGCCGTGCCCGCTGCCAATGTTACATCATTAGAATTGACACCATCTATCTGAGCGGTATTTACTATTGACCCTGTTGCATTATTTGACACCGTTCCTGATATCTCAAACTTCAAGCTGTCCCCAGACATCAAATCAAACGTTGCATTTAAGTCCGATGAACCGTCATACTGCCCTGAAATAGAAAATCGAGAAGGATCTGGCTGCTCAATAAGGTGCACATTACTTGATGTAAATGCATCAATACCATCAGAGGTTTTTAAAGCACTAATTAGATCTTTTATTACGATATCATTAGCAGTACCTTCACCGTCATTTCGCACCATGACTTCATAAGTCACTTGTCCGCTTGGGTTGTATTGACAACCACTGCCAGTCGTTGACGGAAATGAACACGTATTACTGTCTGATGTTGTATTAATTACTGTTTTTTCAAATACTAATAAAGGTGCTACTGGTGGAATAGGATCTGTTGTAACTGTATTATTACCACCTATTGCCGTATTGGCATCAACAATTCCTACGGCATCCTCTCGAATATTCCCTGTAATGGTAAAAGTAATATCTTCCATTGGAGCAATATCTAAACCATCTGACGCTTTAATATCAAGATCATCTTTAGGATCGTAATCTAAAGGCTTTGTATCAATATCAGCATCCAAACCTGTTGTTACTACATCCGTAATATTGGTGTTGATTAATGCAGGCTCTATCGCCCCACCAATAACTTCTACTTTTAATTCAGAAAGTAAATCTTGAATGATCGTATTATCACGCCAAACAGGTTGAATGTTTTTTACAACAAATTGATATTCTACACTATCACCCGGCTTATAAGTGTCACCGCTACTATAAGAATTGCCTGCAATTGATATGATCTTTTTAGTAACTTCTAGTCCACTAGGGTCTGAATTAATATGTGATTTTGAAAAACCACTGCCATTATATAAAGGCGTAATTTGAATGGCATCTAAGCTATCGTCACGGATTTGTGATTCCATTACGAAGTCGATCCATCCATTAGGTGCGATAGAAACATAATCCAAATCAATATCCGCATTATCACCACCAACAAACGAACCAATTGACGTCATTGACTCACCTGAGGTGGTTGCTGTTACTTTCCAGCCATTGGGCTGATATACGCTATCTTTCTGATTATCTCCTTGCCCTACAGCCGTTTGTGCTAATTTCACTTTTAATTCTGAGAACTTTTCAACCAACGATTTCCCATACTCTGTACCATCACCGTTATTCTCTAAACGTAAGTGATAGTAGACTTTCTGATCATCAACTTGGTGGTTATAATTCGTTTTAACTGAAGTTAATGCGCTATCTGAATAGGCGTTATGAATTTTTTTAATAACCGAAGGTAGCATAACGGAACGATCAGAACTCACACTATATCTGCCAGCAATAAGCGCTTCATTTTTGAATTCCCCAACCGCACTCTCTACAATATGAGCCTTTATTTTATATCTAACAAACGAGCCTAATGGAGCTGAGCTTTTCGCAGCTAGATCAAAAGTTGTATCAATATTCTCGTTATCTTTAACGGTCCCTGGGTTAGATATTGGGCTTCTATCTGTTTCCGTTGTTATCTCCCAGCTATCAAAAGCAGGGCACGTATAAGTACTGCCAGTATTAATGTTATAGCAGTCAGTTACTATTGAGCGAATTCTGTCGATAATTGCGATATCATTCAAATGCACTTCATTATCATTAATAATTTCAATTTGATATTCAACAAATCCATCCGGCTTATAACCTGCTAAACCAGAACTCAACTTAGTAACACCATCAGTATCGTAGTAAGCTAAAATGGTTTTTGAATAATCAAATTTTTGAGCATCTGGCTTAGATATGGCGCTCACGCGGTCACCATTAACCGATAGTATGTTAATAATATCCCCAACCGCTTCTGGGTTTATGGTTGTCGTCACCACATAATCAATAGTCGCTCCTGCTGGGATTGACGCTCTTGTATTAATGTCTTTTCCATTAGTCACCGTACCAACCTGAGCATTACCTCCAGACGACCCGCCAGTTACTACTGGGTTTATTGTCCAACCTGGCATAAATGCAGGGCCTAAATTACCATCGACAAGCTCAACCTGAACTTTGGATATTTCATCAAGCACAGGAATATCGTAAGCATTACCTTTTCCGTCATTAGTAATAAGCAAATGGTAAGTTAACGTTTCACCCGGTTTATAGTTAATCTCATCAACTTCTTTAGAGAAGGTTAAATGAAACTCATTTGGTCGAATCGTTATACCACCAATATCTATATCACCTACTGCATCATCTCGAACAATGCCTTTTACTGTATATAAGACATAGTCACCACCGGCTACATCTATTGTGGTATTAATATTTTTATTATTTTCAACCGTTCCGTCGAGGGTACCATCCGTAGTACCACGACCACCATTAGCATCATCTTTAATTACATCAACAGAGAATACGTTTGTGAATGGGTTTTCTGAAGTACCATCCATAAGTAGAACGTTCAAACCTAAAATATCCTCAGATACTTTATGGTTATTTAAGTAACCCGTTTTAGAAAGCACTTTGATGGTATAAGTTAATTCATCACCAGGGCTGTAATACTGATTAGGAGAACCATTAACCAACACCTGTCTAATGGTATCAGCACCATTCCAAGTAATTTCATTTTCGTGATGTGAAATATGAGATTGTTCTGTTACCTCCCCAAAATCACGATAAACATAAGCATCATTAGGCAACAAATTAGTTAGTGAACCAGACATCACCGTACCAACGTAATTGTCTTTAACTCTAGCTTTAATTTGGAAGGTTTTCACTTCTTGTGGCGCAAGCTCTAATACATCAGATGATCCTACTGCTGGATAAATAAAATCATCCGTATTTTGAGGGCCAAAAGAAGCCTCACCATCAAGTTTTATTTGCCAATAGTCAAAGGGAGACTGGTCTACGTCATTTTCAAAATGATCGTCTTTATCGTTTGCTAGTACAGATTTTATTTGAGACATAAGATCAGCAACTGTAAGTCTTTTTGCAGTAATCGTCGTACTGTTGTTCAATAACGATATGCTATAGGTAATGTCTTCACCAGGGACCACTTTCACTTTATCTGAGGTTTTTAAGATCGATATATTAAGTTTTTCTGTTACGGTCCCGTTACCTATTTCTGCCGTTGATGAATGATCCGTACCTGTAGCAGGATCATGGATTTCTACCGTATTTGATATTTCATCTTTCACATAATCGGATTTAACCGTACCAATAACTTTATAAACAACATAACCCATACCATTATAATCACCAGATGATTCTTTTGGATCAATATCAACTTTGGACTGAATATTTCCACCGTCTGACCATGTAGATTTTACATCAGCATAACTACCACTTTTAGTGTGCCCTTCTGTTGCTGCTTGAATTGTCCAGCCTGGTTCAAATACATCCATACCAATAATATCATCACTGACATCTACGTCATTGGCATACCCTGCTCCTTTATTGAAGACATAAATATTGAACTCGACAGTTTCTCCAACTTTAAACGCATCATTAGGCGTTGTTTTAGTTACCAATACATCCGGATCTTTAGGATGAACCCATGCATTATCACTATTCGACTTTCCATTGTCTGGTGTAGAAACTGTGGCAATATTATTAAACTTTCCCCAAACAATTTTATTATCATCAGTACGGTCAATCTGTGCTGTAATCGTATAAATAATGCGAACATTCGGCGGAATTTGTGCTGTTGTATTTAAGTCTTTATTATTTTCGACGATACCTACATCAGTAGCAGCCAAAAGCTCTGCTTCTTCTTGTGATGACAAACCAGAAGCATCAATTACTTCTTTCTCCGTTGCAATTGTCCAAGTAGTAAATACTGGAATTTGAGTATTATCAGGTTCTAATATATCCGCTTGGATAGTAGAGATCGGATCTATCACGTCAACATTAGTAGCATAGCCATTTGATTTGTCATTTTTTAATACGAGTTGATACGTCACTGTTGTTGCCGGTTTTGAGTATGAGGTTTGCTCTCCACTAAACGTCGCCGCTCCATCAATTTTTACGGCTTTATTTATCGTCACAGCGAAATCTCTTGGTACCGAGCCTCTATCTGCGATTGCTTTACCATCAACAATCACCTCATTTGTTATTGTACTATTTGCTGTTGCAATTGTTCTTGCACTTATGGTGTAAGTTATTGTAGTTTTTGGTTCAATTGTCGCTTTTACATCTAAAATATCGGGATAAACAATAGATCCAGAGAGCCCTGTATCTGTTGAATTTGCAGGAGTTCCATCAATATGCTCCGCGCTTGCTGTAACGGACCAATAAGAATAAGCGGGAACAGAGTTACCATGAATATCAGTCACCATGATTGCCGCTAAATCATCAACAACAGAGACTTGATCGGCAAAGCCATCGCCGTTATTTGTTACTTGTATAGTATAAGTAAGCAGTTGACCTGATGAATAATAATAAGAATCGACATCTTTTGTTACCGATAAACTGTCATCAGGCATTTCAACCCCTGTCCCATCTTCTGTTACATCATCGGCACAGCTCGGATCATTATCAATGATAATCCCAATGCTAGTATCATTAACCGTAGCTGTCAGTTTATAGATGACCTTTTTACCGGGAGCTACATCGGGTGAAACAACAACATCACCCGTTCCTGACGCTGTAAATTTACCCGCATCTGTTCCTTGATTATCACTGCCATCAGTAACTTCTAACTTCCATGATTTAAAAGCACTTGCCGAGCCAGCACCACCCGCTTGCTCTGTTTTAATACATGACAGTTTATCAACGACAATCAAATTATTAGCAAAATACTTACTTGACGTATTTTCAACCGTAATGTCATAAACCACCTCGCCACCAGGGGTATACTGACTTTGTGATGTCGATTTGGTGATTTTAATTTCTGGATCGGCTGTTTGTAGCACTTTTTCAGCATTAATCGGAGCCGTAATTTGGCTCACCGAGTTAGCTAAAGACCCATCAGATTTTAAGACTTTTGCGGTTAAGTTCTTAATTTCACCGATAGTTACAGGGGTGATTGTGGCTGAAATTAAATAATCAATTGTCTCACCAGGATAGACAGAAACCACATCATCAAATGCTGTATCTGTTAGTTCACCACTGTCATTAAGAGCCGATACAGAGTTGCTACCAATCGTATTTACTTTAGATATCCATGAGTTATATGGATTACCTTGTACATCAGTCTGATCAAGCTTAATTGCATCTAAATCATTACCTAAAGTAGACAGCAAGTCTGAAATGTTATGTTGGACATGATAATTATGAACAATACCACCACCGGTATTCTCAACACTAAGATGAACTTTCATTTCACCATTAACCAAATAAGGCGTTGTATTTTCAAATTCATGATTTGTAATGGTCAACTCACCAATAATTGGTGGCGTTGTGAGTTGGTTACTACTTAGATTCCCCTCTTTGGTTACTGAGTCAGCAGAAGTGACAATGTCACCGACCAAAGTACCAATAACAGCCGCTTTGATTGTGTAGGTTATGCTGCCACTAACATCAAGAGTAGCATCACTAACTACAAGATCTCCTTGTGAAGCAAAAGTACCCGTATCACTGCCTGATCCACTTTTTTTTGCTGTAATAGAAACCGATGAAAATGGAGAAACAGAATTGCCATCAATAGATTCAACCGATAAAGAGGAAAACAATTGATTAATGGCTAGGTGCTGAACTTTATAACTGCCTGTATTTTCAGCCTTTAGTGTATAAGTTAACAGATCGTTTAATTCGTATTGGCTTTTATCGACAGAAAGAGTCAATGTATATTCATAAGGTGCTGGCGTGATAATTTGTGTATTTGAATCAATACTTTCTAATGGGGAAGTTACATTTGCTTGAATAGGAATATCAGTAATAGCGGTATCTGAAACTCTTGCTAAAACAGTATAAGTTAGCACACCACCCTGTTGTAATTTCGCATTGCTAACCATAAGGTCACCTGACGTACTAAAATCCCCTTTATTAGAGAACCAAGTAGCAGAACCTGATATTTCCGTTGATTGAAAAGCGAGTTCAGAACCTGACATTGCAGACATAAACTCGGAAGATACTGAAATATCATCAATGGTAACTGAAGATACATTGGTGACAGTAACTTGATAGGATACGATTTCATTGTTTTCATAAATCGCACTATCAGCCGTAATAGCAATAGTCAGATCAGCAGAGTGAGCGCCGATAGATAAAAACAAGCCAATAAACAAACTAAATAGCTTAGTACTAAAACTATTTTTTAAATGAGAAATAAACATTCTTATTAATACACCAATCAAATTTTAAACTGTCACAACTTCATAAATCAATGATCTACTTTAGAGTAAACAAACCACCTAAACGTCACATCAATGTCAAAACCAGTTAATATTAGATTATAATATGTAACATTTATGAGAATGTTATGTCGAAATTTTATTGGTGCTACCTATATCTCATTTTTTGTTCACTAATCTAGAGAAATCATCTGAAATTAAAATGGAATTCTCTAAATTATAAATACCTAAAATAGAAAAAAGGCATTATTCCCTCCCCAAATTAGAGTGAAGGTTTACTCATTATTAGATTTAGTTACATTAGTTTGAGTTGCTACTCCCTACCATTTCTTTTTGCCTTATTATGTGATTTAACTCGATAATTAATACTAATTTATTTGATTAGATTTATTGATTCAGTTATCAATATCAAATGCTATTGAAGGGAGTCGAGCATGATTTTAGCCACACCAAATGAATTTGAACCATACTTATTTATTGATAGTAAAAGTGGCTCATACTACTCAAAATATGACAATTTCATATTACAAAGTGTATTTCAACCCATTGTAGATATTCAAAATAAAGTGATTGGGTATGAGGCACTACTTCGTATTTTTGATCACAAGATGACGTCAATACGCCCCGATCTTTTTTTCAAAAGTAAAACTCATTCATTAGAAGACATATTGAATATTGAAAGACTTAGCCGGATTATCCATATCCGAAACTTTTCAACCTTTGCATCTGACGATTGCCAACTCTTTCTTAATGTATTACCAGAGTCGGCCATCCATTTTCATCAGCATAAGCTTAAAAATATCAATATATCTTTACTTGAGGTTCGAATAAAACAGCTAGGTTTAACCCCACAACAAGTGACACTAGAGTTGCTTGAATTCCACTATCATGATGAAGAGGGACTAGCTACCGCTATTCAGGGTATTAAAGAACATGGGTTTAATGTGGCTATTGATGACTTTGGTTGTGAAGCATCAAGTAAAAAAAGAGTATCCAGTTTAAACCCTCATATCATTAAAATAGACCGTAAATTACTTCTGCAATACGATAAAGGGTTAACCCAACCATTATTATCTGCGATCGCTTTAGCAAAAAAAGAAAATGCAAAAGTCGTTATTGAAGGCATAGAAACACCATTACAATATGAAAAAATGAAAGCATTAGGTGTTGAATATTTTCAAGGTTTTTTAATAGGTAAACCTTTACCGTTACATCAACAAAAACACCAAGCAGCGTAACTTCCCTTTACTCTTTTCACTTTGTCGCTAAAATAGCGTTTTTGATTTTTTAAAGGATTCACGCTATGTCCATCCAATGGTTCCCTGGTCACATGCATAAAGCTCAAAAAGAGATCGCTGAGGTGATCCCTAAAATTGATGTGATCATTGAAGTACTTGATGCTCGTATCCCTTTCAGTAGTGAGAATCCAATGATTGCCTCTCTACGCCAAGATAAGCCTTGTATTAAAGTTTTGAACAAGCGTGATTTAGCTGATCCTGAAGTGACTCAACTTTGGATTGAGCATCTTGAGAAAGAGCAAGGTGTTACAGCAATGGCAGTGACAACCAGTAATCCAGATGAAATCCATAAAATTATGGAAAGATGCCGTAAGTTGGTCCCGCACCGTGAAGCGATGGGAAAAAACGTTCGAACCATGATTATGGGTATTCCAAATGTGGGTAAATCAACCATCATTAATACCTTAGCCGGACGTATGATTGCAGTAACCGGTAACCAACCAGCGGTAACTCGTCGCCAACAACGTATTAATTTACAAAATGGCGTTGTTCTCTCTGACACTCCTGGAATTTTATGGCCTAAAGTTGAAAACCCACACAGTGGTTTCCGTCTTGCTGCCACAGGTGCCGTTAAAGATACAGCAATGGAATACGATGAAGTTGCCTTTTATACTGTTGAGTATTTAGCAAAACAGTACCCAGAGCGTTTGAAAGAGCGTTATAACTTAGATGAATTACCAAATAACGATGTAGAATTGATGGAAGCAATTGGTCGTAGTCGCGGTTGTTTACAAGCTGGCGGACGAATTAACATCTATAAAGCGTCTGAAATTCTACTTCATGAGCTACGTTCTGGCACATTAGGTCAATTAACTCTAGAGCTTCCCGACATGATCCCTGCTGAACTTGAAGCCGTTGAAATTGCAGCAGCGCTTAAAGTTGAACAACAAATTAAGAAAAAAGAAGAGCGCCGTAAGCGTTACTTGAAAAACAAACGTTAATTCTTTTTAAATATATACATAAAAAGAGAGGCTAACCAATAAGTTAACCTCTCTTTTTTTATTGTTATTACTGAACCTATTACTCTTCAATAAGTAAACTTAATAACACACCCTCTAACTGATCCCAAGGTAACAACTGAGTATCAATCACTTCTAATTTTGATTCCATGCCATCAATGCTAAGTAAGTTAACAGAAACAACGCCATTAGCAACATTGAATGCATAAAAGCCTTTGTTCGTGTTCATCACCGCTTTAACACGCTCAGCAGTCAGCGCTGAGAGCATTGAAAATAACTCATCAAAATCAAATACTGATTCAGCCCCAAAGAACCAACCACAGCTAACATAACCCTGCCCTTTATTTTCTTTACGACAAAATTTTTGACCCGGTTCTAATACCATCTCCACTATTTCTTGCTCTGCATGATGGTGATGGTGCTCTTCAATGATTAAGTCAGTGGTTCGATCTTCCTCTAACCAGTGTAAAGGTAATTCTCCACGGTCAATAGCGGTTGATTTTGGTTGATGTAGTAACGATTTAACCCAAGAATGAAATAAACATTCATCATAGTCTGATGCCATATCCATTTTAGTCGCAACAACGATATCTGAGATATTTAATTGATCATTAAAGTTTTGATTACTCGTATACTTCTCATCAGATAGGTTTCTAGGATCAACAAGGCCGATGGTTGCTTTTAAGTCAATATAATTCTTGTAGTTTTCTGACTGCAAAATAGCCAGTATTTTTTTAGGGTGGCCTAAGCCTGTTGGTTCAATTATCAAACGGTCTGGTTTTTGTCTTAAAAGCGCATTTATCCCGACCGACATCGGTAACCCTGCGGTGCAACACATACAACCCCCAGGGACCTCTTTTACCATTGCGCCACTTTCCGTTAAGAATGCACCATCAATACCAACTTCACCAAATTCATTGACTAAAACAGCCCAAGATTCATTTTCAGGTTTATTTTTTAGCAATTGTAATATCGTGGTGGTTTTTCCGACCCCAAGAAAGCCAGTAATAATATTAGTTGGTATTTTTTTCATAACATTGCTCATAATTAGTAAGATTTGTTAATGATACCTCTAGCGCGTCTCAGTCTGCTAATTATTTTAAAGAACTTATTGATTATTTCATAAAATCAATTACATAAAATTACGTTTTGAGTTATGTTAATGATATGTAGAAATGGAAATTTTTCTTACAACACACATTGATATTACTCTTAAACAAAATCAATAATTAAAGGCTTCATGTATGTTTAACTTTTTTGAACGGCTTACCACCGCGTTTCCAAAACAAGACCCTGAGCAACCACCAAAAGGACTGTATGCATTTTGCCGTCATTACACCAAAGGCTATGAGCTCCCTCTTATTGCAATGTCTTCTCTAAGTGCCATTATTGCGGTTATTGAGGTCTCTCTTTTTGGTTTCATGGGACAATTAGTTGATTGGCTATCGACGCATGATAGAGATACATTTTTAGCTCAAGAGGGCCATACTTTAATGTGGCTAGGCCTACTTGTAGTGGTTGGGGTCCCTATTTTAATCCTTATTCACTCTCTTATTACTCACCAAACGCTATTGGGAAATTACCCAATGGCTATTCGTTGGCAGGCTCATAGATATCTTCTAAAGCAGAGTGTTTCATTTTATTCTGATGATTTTGCAGGGCGTATTGCGACAAAGGTAATGCAAACCTCTCTGTCGGTTCGTGAAACGGTAATGAAATTACTTGATGTATTGGTATATATCTCTGTTTATTTCACCTCAATGATCGTTATGGTTGGTCAAGCAGATTGGCGTTTAATGGCGCCAATGCTGATCTGGCTAGCAGCCTATGTTGCTATCCAGTTTTACTTTGTTCCAAAATTAAAAGCGATTTCAGAAAAACAAGCCGATGCCCGCTCGACAATGACAGGCCGTATTGTTGATAGCTATACTAACATCAACACAGTAAAATTATTTAGTCACAGTAAACGTGAAACTGAATACGCAGAAGAAGGAATGAAAGAATTCCTTAGTACCGTGCATAAACAAATGCGTTTGGCTACTGGGATTAACATTTCAGTAGAAATCATCAACTACCTTCTTGTTTTTTCAATTGCAGCTGTTTCTATCATGCTATGGATTGACAATGTATTGTCGGTTGGTGCTATTGCTATCGCGATTAGTTTAGCATTACGAATTAATGGCATGTCACATTGGATCATGTGGGAAATCAGCTCATTATTTGAGAATCTAGGCACAGTAACTGATGGAATGAATACATTATCAAAGCCAATCACTATTAATGATAAGCCTGGAGCTTCAGAGCTAAAAGTAACCCAAGGTTCTATTAAGTTTGATAAAGTAAATTTCCACTATGGTGAAAATAAAGGCGTAATTAATGACTTGAATCTTGAAATAAAACCGGGAGAAAAAATTGGTTTAGTTGGCCGTTCTGGTGCCGGAAAATCAACATTGGTCAATCTATTACTTCGTTTTCACGATATAGAGTCAGGGGCTATTACTATTGATGGTCACGATCTAAGAGACGTAACACAAGACTCATTACGCAGCCAAATAGGTATGGTAAGCCAAGATACCTCTTTATTACACCGTTCTATTAGAGATAACATCAAATATGGCAGACCTGATGCCAGTGATGACGAATTATTTGCTGCGACTAAACAGGCTCAAGCTCATGAATTTATCGAAACCTTAACCGACTCCTATGGCAGTAAAGGCTACGATGCTCAAGTTGGTGAGCGAGGAGTTAAACTTTCAGGGGGCCAACGTCAGCGTATAGCTATATCACGAGTACTACTGAAAGATGCGCCGCTATTGATCTTAGATGAAGCGACATCTGCACTCGATTCCGAAGTAGAAGCGGCAATTCAAGATAGCTTAGATGAGCTTATGGAAGGAAAAACGGTTATTGCTATTGCTCATCGCTTATCAACTATTGCAGCGATGGACCGACTATTAGTGATGGACCAAGGTCGCGTTGTTGAGCAAGGTACTCATCAAGAGCTCGTTGCATTAGGTGGCATTTATGCTCAACTATGGAACCACCAAACAGGCGGATTCATTAGTGAATAGTCATAAGTAATCTTCATATGAAAACACAATCTGACATTATTCTTTTTGTGTTTTCATATTATAAGAATAAATAGCTATCTAACGCGATTCTGTTTTTCAATACACCTCACAACCGTATTTTTTTTGGGAAAAGTTGAGATAACAAGCTGATTTAATATAGATTTTCATTATTACTTCTACTACATTATTAGGGACTCTCTTCAAAGGATAAACAATGCAACGCCGACCAACCTATTTTCTTGTTATTTTATTACTTAGTACAGTAATGGATAAAGCTGTTGCTCGTAACATTACTCCTGTTCGTCAATTTGAAGAGGCTTTTGCTACTTCTCTCGTTTTATCCGATAGCAACATGATCACCTTTGGCATTGCTGACTTTAATCCTAATAATTATTTAGAAACTGATAATGAAAATATCGGTAGTGCGGACTCAGTAGATTTACGCAGTAAAATGACAGTTTACTCGCTACCCTACACTTTTGAACTAACGGATGATCCAGAATCCCGGTGGAGCCATGACATTACGCTTCGAGCATCTTATGTCAACACAGACATTGATGTTAAGTTTCAAGATAAATCACAACCTGATTCTGATTTAGACGAAATCTTCGGTCTGTATGCTGAATATGCCCAAAATTATGTATTTCAAGAGAATTGGACCATATCCTTCGGCAATGCACTACACTTAATGCATTATCGTAATACTCACGAGTACAATACGGCCTATAGCCAAGCCTTAGCGCCTCATCTTAATGGTGTTTATTTTAACGTCTCAACGAATGCATTTATTATTGAACCAAAAATTTCCTTTGAATATAAAAAAGAAGAACCTTGGGGGGAGTGGCGTTTTAACAACAGCTACCATTATGCCTATGGTCAAGGATTTGGGGGTTCTTCAGATTACAGCTCTGAGGTAAACCCTGAAGTTTGGCGTTTTATCAATAGTATAGAATTACGCTATAACATGGCTCATTGGAATCGTTTCGCTCAGGTACTTTATCTCAAAGCCAAACGTGTTGATTTAGGCGGAGATGTAAATAAACCGCTTGGGACTGACTTTTACCATGAGTTCAATATTGCATGGTTAATCGATACTAGAAAATGGATTTCACTTGTTGATAACGTTGGAATTGGCTTCACATTTAATGTTGGAAGTGCGTTACGAGGAGGGAGTATTGTGTTGTTTTATGACGAATAACAAGAAAAACCACCCAACTTAATCTTTAATCATAACAGTGTATTTTCATCTTTTACTCTACCGCAACCCTATCTTGCTGATAAAAGTGCTACTATCAGTCCCTGAAATCAGACAATATCATTCTTAAAAATGCATTAAAATACATGTATTCTTCATTTTATTTCGAAATACACTAACTTGAATGAAACTATAAATGATATTTCAACTTAGGAGTACTATGTCAAACACTCTATCTATTGGCGCACTTGAATCATTTTTGATTGCTATAGCTGTCCTTTTTTTAGGACATATCATCAATTCAAAAGTTGCTCTATTTAAAAAATACAATATCCCAGAACCTATTGTGGGTGGGTTAATTGTAGCGGTTGTGATTACTATCCTTCATTTTCAAGGGATAAACCTACAATTCTCGCTACCTTTGCAAAGTACATTCATGCTTATGTTCTTTAGTACTGTTGGTCTTGCGGCTAACTATAAACAGCTAATTAAAGGAGGTACAAAGGTCTTCTTATTTCTTGCTGTTGCTTCCATTTACATCATTATCCAAAACGGTATTGGTGTTAGCCTAGCTAGCTTAATGGGACTTGACCCTCTAATGGGGTTGATTGCAGGTTCTATTACACTATCTGGAGGACATGGAACGGGTGCAGCTTGGTCTAATACGTTTGCTGAAAGCTATAACCTAAATACACTTGAGCTTGCAATGGCTTCAGCTACGTTTGGTTTAATTATGGGTGGGCTTATTGGTAGCCTAATTGCACAAAAATTGATCCACAAGCATAACCTTGAATCAGAATACGGTACAGGTATAGACACCCATACTCGTTTCCCTGAAGTGGTAACGTACAATGAGCGTGAAGAAGAAAAAGTTACCGCAAAAAAAGTAATTGAAACCCTATTTGTACTTTTACTTTGTGTTGTTGGTGCTGGCCATCTTGGTGATTTTATTGCCACATTTGAAATATCTTGGCTAAAAATTCCTGATTTTGTTTATGCGTTATTTATCGGTGTATTTATCACTAATATTACTGAAGTCACTAAGATCCATAAAATTGATACTGAAACCGTTGATATTTTAGGCACAGTCTCCCTTGCCCTCTTTCTTGCGATGGCATTAATGAGTTTAAAATTGTGGAATATTTTTGATTTAGCCATTCCATTATTAATTATTTTATCGGTTCAAACAGTTGTATTAGCTTTGTTCTCATATTTTGTTACGTTCCGAGCAATGGGCTCCAACTATGATGCAGCGGTAATAGCTGGCGGGCACTGTGGCTTTGGTCTTGGAGCAACGCCTACAGCTGTAATGAATATGGGGTCATTAGTTTCTCGTTTTGGTCCATCACCACAAGCATTTATGGTTGTACCTATTGTAGGCGCTTTCTTTATTGATATTGTTAACCTAATCATATTGCAAACTTACATTAGCTTTATTGGGTAAAAATCATATCAATAGCAAAAAGCCCGATAGTTCATCGAACTATCGGGCTTTTTTATTCTTTTATTTCAAATATCAATCAGGGTACTGCTGACGAATACTTACAAATTTATCTATATTCTTTAAAAATAAAGTGCACAACTCGGGATCAAACTGCTTACCACATTCTCGACTAAATAATTCAATCACCTGTTCTAAAGGCCACGCTTCTTTATAACAACGCTTACTCATTAAGGCATCAAACACATCTGTAATAGCAGTAATTCGAGCAAAAATATGTATATCATGCGCCGCTAATTGATTCGGGTAACCTTTCCCATCCCACCGTTCATGGTGCTCTAAAGCAATCCTTGCTGCAGACTGCATTATTTCTCCATCACCAGAGCTTAATAGTTTATATCCTAGCTCTGTATGCGTCTCAATAATGACTCTCTCTTCTTGAGTTAATCTACCTGGCTTATCCAAAATGGCTTCAGGGATCCCTATTTTTCCAACATCATGCATTGGGCTAATAACTTCAATTAGTTCATATTCGCTTTTAGGTAGTCCGTATATTTTACCAAGCAATAACGACATTTTTGCCACCCGACGTACATGGTTTCCCGTTTCTCCTGATCGTGTTTCAATCGCCTCTCCAAGTACTTCAATCATTGCTCTTTGAACTCGTAATGTCTTATTTTGTAGAGCTAAAATATGAGACTTATTCTCATTCAGCTCTTTTTTACGACGTATAGCAATAAACTGAGTAATGATAATCCCTAACATCATTGAAATTAAAAGAAAGGTGACTGTAATTATATTTCTATTTTCATAAAGATACGACGACGGCTTATTAACAACACTGGATGCATAAGGAAGATCATCGATATCTAAATCAAATACATCCACAACCCGATGATCAAATACAAACCCTTCCCAAGCCGTTGGAAAATTGATTACATTTTTAACTATTGAAAATTTCAGTTTATGGCTTAGCGATAAAATTGACTGTACACCCAATGAATATGAACGGTTAACATATCCCCCAAGCACCCCATAGCCAATATAATGTTCCCAAAATACGAAAATAGGCGCGGTACTTTTTTTGGATAGTTGAGATGCAACAGAAGCATAATCATAATATTTCCCCTGTTGAAGCTCTGTATTATAGTGAGTTAAAAATACAACAGAATCAGACGACAATTGTGATAGATAAGATGCCGCCTCCATTAGTGGTTTATCATCAATAATCTTAATAGTAAAATCAGGGAAATGTTCTGCTTCATCTAAAAAGCTTTTACGAATAAGTTGTGAGGTTAGGCTATTATCACTCAGTAAATAGATAGTTTTGGTTTGCGGGAAAAGAGATTGAGCCAACTCAAGGTTTTCAAGGATATGATCTTTTTCATAATAAACAGTCGTTCGATCGGCTAATGAACCTAAATCAACACTAAGGTCATTTATACCAACGGCAACAACAGGTATTTCTGGGAATAAATACTCACCATTTTTAACAAGAAAATTCAGCCCATTATCATCAGAAACAATAACAGCATCAAAATAATCTCGAGTGTACTTAGCACTTAAGTAATCTGCATATTGAGTTTGATAAGCCCTTCCTTTAATTCGCTTAGAATCCATATACTCAATAGAAAGACGAATGGGTTTATCACTATTTTTGGCCGTATTTTTTATCCCATCTTCAATATTTTGAGTCCATTCATATGAAGGGCTATATGAATGTAATACTAGGATATTAATCGGTTTTTCTGTTACAAGTGGTTTTGTCGCTGCATTCAATGAGAAAAAGACAAAAACTAAACTAAATAACAATGAAGAATAATGACGCATAAACTTATCGCTCAATAAACAAACACCAAGTTAATTTTTAATGCAAGACTTAAGCGTGCTTTCAAATTGAATAGACTGCTGAGCCATCACAGTGTTTAAAAAAGCATGTTCATTAATGGCATCACTGGTTAATGCAATATCAGAAACGTACATTATTCCGTCAATAACTTGAGATAAACAAGCAGCTACAGGTTTCATACCATCAAGCGCAACAAACAATTGATAATCATCGCATAGGTCGATTTGAGTTAAAAACTCCAATACTTCGTCATATTCAGCATCCCATTGACTGGCAACGGTTATTGCCCAGCGAATCGTTAATCTATGCTCTGTCACCAATAGAACCGAGATGGTTTCAGGTAGTGTTTCCGATGATAATGTGTATTCTTCTGCCGCTTTCGCAGGTTGCTTTAAATAAACATCTCGGCCTTTCACACTTTCAGGAGTTGGAAAGTCAACATTAACTTGGTTCGATAACCAAGCCTGTTTTTGTTGAAAAAATGTTTCAGAATTAATAGTCATAGCACCTACAAAAAAGGATGGTCACCCATCCTTTATATCATTAAATTTTAGAAGTTTAAGAAAGCGTAAGCAGCTTCATATGCTTCTTGTTGGTAACCTTTAAGGCCAATCTCTTTTACACGCAGCATTTCAGGCGCACGTTTAAGGCTTGCTTTTTGGTCTGCGGCAGTTAGTACTTCAACTTCAATCTCATCAATCAGTTGAATAGCAGCTTCTAATTTAAAGCCTACAGCACCACCTGCAAATTTACCCTTCATTAAACGCTCTTTAATAACAACCGTTTCAATTTGGTAATCTTGCATTAATTTTTTAAATTTAAACTGAAAATCACGGATTGATT
Organism: Aliivibrio sp. A6; assembly: GCF_028765505.1. NCBI lineage: Bacteria > Pseudomonadati > Pseudomonadota > Gammaproteobacteria > Vibrionales > Vibrionaceae > Aliivibrio > Aliivibrio sp. A6. The sequence goes on from NZ_JARACR010000008.1 coordinate 61,321, forward strand.
CCGTTTTAGATGGCTCAGTAATATCAAATTTAGCAACACGACAGTCTGGTAGGTCAATCATGCCATCTGATTTATTTACTAAACAGATGATTGCTTCATTACCTTTAAGCTCTACGCCACATACTTTCATTTTAAAAATCCTAACAATGTCTTGAACCTGTTGATTATAGGCTTATATTCAATAAATAGATACGTTGAATCCAACAATAAAACAGCAAAGATAAAACTACTGCCCCCAAATATTACAAAAGTCAGGAACACATATTTGCTGTTGTGCAGCAGAGCTGCACCCACCCATTAAAGCAGCCATCATTAAAACGGCAATGATTTGTTTTTTCACAATACAATCCACACTTAAATTCTGTTAAACAGATACTAATACATTTTAGCGAATGAAACACTCAATAACGTTCTTCTCTATATTCAAATGAAAAACTATTTAAGAGAAGCGCTGCACTAAAAAATTATATTTAATGTTATAGTTACTGTATCGCCCCTTTAGAGAATAACTTTATGAAAAAATTACTGATCGCTTTAAGTATCGCAGGATTGCTGGCTGGTTGTTCAGACAACGAGGTTGGAGACGTTTCACTCGGTCTATTTACACTAAAAGACATCAAAATCTCAAACCTTGATGATGAGAAAATTCCAGGTGTAACCTGTCACATTGCCTCAGTTGAAGCGAATTTGAGCCTATCTGACCCAAGTGATAGCTCGATTTCATGTCGTCAAACAGGCGAAATTACCCCCGAGATGATCGCTCAAATCGATAGAAGTAAATCAGGTGAGGTAGTATTTAAGCAATCTAAAAGTATTTTCTTCAAGTCGATGAAAGTTAGACGTATCTACGATGCTGAAAATCAAACTCTACTCTACTTGTCTTACACGACGAAAGAGACAGAAGGTAGTTTCAAACACAGCTTGTCTACTGTGCCTCTATGGGGAACTAAGGCTTACCAAAAGCCAGTAATTGCAACTCAATAACCTAAATGCAAACTGGATAGTGAGTCACTACCCAGTTTGAGTTCTGTTCTTATATCTTCTACCAATGAATCTTCAGAATAGTAATTTCGACACGTCGATTACATTTACGCCCAAGCATCGTTTCGTTATCACATAATGGAAGATATTCACCGAAACCACGAGAATAGAGCTGAGATGCATTTAATTTATTAGTTAATAAATAACGACGAACTTCGTTTGAACGCATTTCTGACAGATTTTGATTTTTGATTGGATTACCAGTGACATCAGTATGTCCATCTAAAACCAATGCTAATTCAGGCTTTGTTGACATAACTGAAATTAGCTTATCTAATAAATTAGTTGCTAGCGGCGTCAATTCAGCTTTTGCACTAGAAAAGTGTACTTTTTCTTGAATTGAAATAACCAGCTGATCACCACTCACCTCATGATAAACAACACCTAAATCAGTTAATTGTTCAGACACTTTTCTCATGTCATCGTCTTTTAATTCACCATTTGGGCCGGTTAACGCACGAGTAGCATCCGTCGTATTTTCCTGCTCTGTTGTTTCTGTATAAGGGTCTTCAAACGTTGGGTATGGTGTGTCACTTTTTGTTTTTGGTGCTGTATCTAATAAATTGCCTCCATGTTGAACACAACCTACCAATAACAATGAAGTGCATAACGATATAATTCTTAGCATGATTAATCCGAGTTATTATAATTCCTATCAACTGTATCGACCTATTTAGCGCATTCTTTATCTAAATCTTCATTTTTGTGATATTAATTCCTCATATTTGCTTCTAAATAGAACGAATTGAAGGCTAATTTCATCTCATGATATGAATAGAATTGACATTTCTTGTGGTCTGGTTACCATTTCTCTTTTATATGACGAGAAACTCACATGTCTGAAGTTGAAAACACAAAAAAAGAAGCTATCGATTTAGAAACTATCTCTCCTGAACTTAAAAAAGTGATTGAGTTTGAAAACGTTCCTGAAGAAATGTGGCACATGCTTGTTTCTGTTCATGAAGTTGCTGAAATTGCGGTTCGTGAATCTTGGGATGAAATGCCTGCTAGTGCACAAAAAGTGCTAGATAACTTTGAACAGTTCCATGCTTTAGTCTCTCTAAGCCAAAGTTATGCGGGTTATGATTTCATGGCTGAGTTTGAAACTATCGAACTTCCTGAAAACATGGACGATGACGCAAAAGCAGAATACCGCTCTCAGCTGCTTGACCAAGTGCTTCACAACTGCGTGAAAGATCTTGTTAAACAAATCAAAAAAGCACGTCGCGATCCAATCATGAAACGTGAACTTGCTGAAATCTTCAAAAAATAATTGATGATTATGGATGGCAATATGTCATCCATTTTCGAGGAATAATAATGGCTCGTACCGTTCGATACACATACAAATCTGAAACTAAAGAGATCCCTTTTTCATTTCGTGAGTTTCATGGCCCATTTGAAGCAGCAGCAGCAGCAGAAGGCATCGATATCTCTCAATTTGATACCATGTTAAAGCAAGTTGAGATGGCATCAAACAACCCGGGTGCGGTAAAAGATTTTCGCCATAGCTACTTTACTAAATTAGGTTTTAGCAAAGTTCGTTTTGTTAAAGATGGTGAATAACGTCTAGTCTTAACGAATTTGCGTTAAACGACCTAGCATTGATGGATGATAAGACCAAGTATGGTCGAACATCGCCATTAATGCTGGATTACCGTATTTTGATAAACAAACGGCATGAAATCGATTCTGATGCTGTTTTAAGTCCTCTACCATTGCTGCAATATTCTCTGATTGCGTCGGTGCAATAAAATCAGACAAAACCACTAAATCTGCGTTTTTATATTTATCACCATGCATCAATCCAATGGATTGTTCTAATACAGGCTCTAAATCTGTTCCACCATGGAATTTGTACGATAAAAAATCGGCAACTTCTCTCAAGCCATCTTGCTTGCTTAATTCATACGTGATTTGTTGGGTTGAGAATAAAATCACATAACAATCTCGCTCTTCCGCTAATGCTATTTGCATCAAGCCATAAGCAAGAGCCTTAGCACATTGCTCAGGAAACCCACTCATTGAGCCTGAAGCATCAACACACACAACGAAAGGCCCTTTTTCAACTAATGCATCATTTGATGCTCTTGAATGAGCCGTAACTTTACGTAACTTCCTATCAGCCCCTTCCATACGATAATTCATCAGACGCTTATCAACCAAATGCTGATAGAAAATCACTTCTAGCTCAGGGTGTGACAGAAATAAGGTTTCATTAGGCAGTAATCGACTAAGATCATCTCCTTCTTGAATACCAACAATATCATCAGTAACAAAATCACTTTTCTCTTCCACCACCTTAACTTCTTCAGCAGTAGCTTGAGAGCGATCATGATTTTGTGCTTCATTCGCCATACGACCTAGTTTTGACGCTATTTCTTGCAAGCCTTTATTCTTTTTAAGGAAGCGCGCATGCAACTTCATGATATCGACATTGGACTTGGTTAATTTTGCTGAAGCCATATCCCACAGTTTACCAATATGGGCATCATCACCTTCCTCTGTTACCGATTCCATTGCTTTTAACGTTTCAATCCGCTGATACAAATCCGCCAACAGTTTTTCTTTGTCTTCTTTAAGTTCGCTCAATTGAGCCTGTTTAATTGAATCAGACAAACTCTGATACCATCGCTCACAAAAAAAGCGTGGAAACATTGGGTTCATTAAGCTTTTATTATTGTTAATAAGCTCTTTTGCTTCGATATAAAATGAGGAATGCCACTGCAGCTTAGACATAATATCATCTACCTGACAATAGAATTCACTCTCACTCCAATGAATCACCTCTTGATACAGAGCTAGCTCCTCTTGAATTCGCTCGGTCTCACACACTTTTGTCATTTTGTGCTTAACCTTACCACGCCATTTCAAAATGTGATTTTTAATCGTAGGCTTAATATTAGGATTAGACTTTGCTGCAGTCAAAAACTGTGGTCTTGATAATATTTCGGTAATGGATGAGTCAATCATTCCTGACTCAGCAACCATTAAAACCAAATTTAGCGCATCTGCACCTAACATAAGTTTCCTTGTATTCTAAAAGAGATCATAGCCTATGAATAATAGTCGCTAAATTTCAACATGCGACGGCTTGCCCCTTCAAATTGAGATTTACAGCTTTCAATACGCTGACCTAAAAGGTGTAAACTGTTTTCAATCACTGATGGTAAGCTCTCTTCAATGAAGTTATGAGGCAATGCAGAATGAAATTGAGCACGACTTTTTCTTAACTGGTGCTCTGCTTCATCTAAGTGCTGTTGGTTATGCGCTATTTTTTGTGTCCATTCATCAAACTGGCTTTGTGTTGGATCATTATGACCCACCATACCAACAAGAACAGAACGATTTGCGATATCTTTGATTACTAATCTGCAATCAGCATCCAATTCAAACGTTAAGCTGCATAGATTTTGATTCTGATTTACATAACCATATACCGTTGCTCTCCCTTCTTTCATCTGCTTAGCCAGCTCTTCAGGGTTAACATAAACCCAGCGACTGTCCCCTTTCTCACCTTCAGAGACAGACATGTTTGATTGCAGCATGATCAACTTAACCAACTGATGCGTATGACCCACGCTGTATCGCTTGCCTTTGTTGAAATCAAATTCAAAGCTTTCTTTTTTCATCAGACGATTACCCGCCGATTCAATATGAAGAGCGATACCTTGCTCAACAAGAACCTGCGCTTCCATCTCAGCAATGTCACTTTGAATCATTTCAATATTCATAGAAACATTCTTTTGATCAAATGCCTTATCGGAAGCAAAGGTTCGAATACTTTCTCTTACTTGCTCTCGGTTTTCAGGGGTTGTCCACAAACAATCTTGAAGCAACAATAGATCCATTGGGTTGATTTCATCGCGCCCACTAAAAAATGCAGAAGCTTTCAATAATTTAACTGATTTTTTCCATCGACGATCCGATACGTACAATGAGTCATCATAAGACGCATTGTGTTTTTCAAGCATTGTTTTTAATTCAAATAATTTTTCAAATACCTCTTCTGATAAAGTAAGTCCATCGAACTCTCTTTGCCATTGATGATATTCTTCATCAGTTACCACTAATGCCGAATCGATTTCTGTTTCTTGAATCGTGCCCGTCATCAACATAGATTTGAAATTATTTTTATTTTGAATACGGTTTACAAATACACGAACAAGCATTCGGTCATATAGAGCATCTAGGCCACTGTCTTCATCTGGTAATTCATTTGAAGCTGAAATCAAAAGACGCATTGGTACAGGAAGTATTTCATTGCCATTTTTAAAGGTTTTCTCATTAACCACAGTCAGCAATGTATTTAGAATTGCAGGACCCGCTTTCCAAATTTCATCTAAAAAGACAACTTGAGCCGTAGGTAAATACCCTTGAGTGAGTCGAACGTATTTTCCATTGTCTTTAAGTTCTTGAATCGATAATGGACCAAAAACTTCTTCTGGTGTCGAGAACCTTGTCATTAAATATTCAAAATAACTACTATTATCAAACGCTTTTATTAATCGTTTAGCAATTAAACTTTTTGCGATACCTGGTGGTCCAAGTAAAAATACACTCTCGCCAGAAAGCGCTGCAAGTAGACACAATCGCATTGTATCTTCTCTTTCATATACGCCGTCAGATAACGCCGTTGTCAGTTTTTGAATACGCTCTGATAACAACGCTCGTTCTGCACTGGTTCTTATTGAGTTACCTTGCATTACATTCCCTTACATTTCAGATATCACATTACTCTTGAGTATAATGTAATTTTTAGTCTGTACCTAGTAGCCCTTTAGTGTAATTGGCTGATAAATAACCAAATCAACTAACCATTTAGTCGTAATACCATTCTGGATAAGTCTTTGTTCAGATAATTGCGTAGAAAAAATCGATTAGAACAAGGCATAAATTACAGTAACTAGTGGATCTAATTACAAAATTTATAACGCAGATATAATCGATTTTAACAAGCAAGAATGATCAAATACTTATGTAGATTGGTATACTTTGGCATTTAAAGTGATTACCACCAGTGTATTTATTAAATACGATGGATGTTTAACTCTCTTAAATTGAAAGATCTCACTCTCATTATTTTCACATCTAGAAGCACTATGTTATCTTGACTTTAAAGTGAAACATAACAACAACATCGCCAACAAATATCTTATATTCAGATATAGTGGCTAATGCAAGGAAGTAACATGATTGATTTTCGCTCTGATACAGTAACAAGACCGACCCAAGCCATGCGTGAGGCGATGGCTAATGCCCCTGTGGGCGATGATGTGTATGGGGACGACCCAACGATTAATGAGCTAGAAACATGGGCAGCAGAGCGTCATGGATTTGAAGCTGCACTGTTTACATCATCAGGGACTCAAGCGAATCTATTAGGCTTAATGGCTCACTGTGAGCGCGGCGACGAATATCTATGTGGTCAACAAGCACATAACTATAAGTATGAAGCTGGCGGTGCAGCCGTATTAGGTTCTATTCAACCTCAGCCTATCGAAAACAATCCTGATGGCTCACTCTGTTTTCAAAAACTAGAAGCCGCAATTAAGCCTGATGATTTCCATTTTGCACGTACAAAACTATTGAGCTTAGAAAATACCATTAACGGTAAAATCTTACCCCTTTCTTATCTTGCACAAGCACGTGAGTTTGTAAATAAACACAACTTACAACTTCACCTTGATGGCGCACGAGTTTATAACGCGGCTGTTGCGCTTGATGTTGATATTAAAGAAATTGCTCAGCACTTTGATAGCATGACGATTTGTTTATCTAAAGGATTAGCTGCACCTGTAGGTTCTTTATTATTAGGCCCAAAAGAATACATTCAAAAAGCACGTCGTATCAGAAAAATGCTCGGTGGCGGAATGAGGCAAGCTGGTATTCTAGGGGCTGCGGCTAAACTTGCGCTGACTGAACAAGTGCCACAGTTAGCGATTGATCATAGCAATGCGAAATATTTAGCAGAACAACTGAATACTGTGACTGGATTTAGCGTTAATATTGAGCATATACAAACCAATATCGTTTTTGCACGCTTAGATAGCCAAATCGATATTCATGATATTGTACAAAAAGCGAACCAACAAGATATCTTACTGTCTGCAGGTAACCCTATTCGATTCGTTACTCATAAAGACGTTTCAAAAGAAGACATTGATACTTTTATTGCGTTTCTTAAAAACGAAGTCTAACTAACCTCAACAATAAAGCAGTGCCTACAAATAAAAATGGCAGCTCGTTTCAGCTGCTATTTTATAATGTTCAGAAGCGTTAATATTACCCTTCAATCACCTTCATTAACAAAGAGCCATCACACATCGCCTGTTTTACTAATGCCGCACCGGGCATCGTTGCTTGCGTATAAAAGCGGCTTTCGACTAACTTGGTGTCTTTAGCGTACAATGGCAATACTTGGTTTTGGATCGCATCCATAATGACAGGATATAAAATCGCCTTTGAAAGGTTAATTTCTCCACCAATCAATACAATTTCAGGGTTAAACAAGTTCACCATAATAGCGATCGCCTCACCAAGATTATGTCCTAGATCAGTAATAACTTGTTTTGCCAACATATCCCCATCATTCGCAGCAAGACAGATGCTTTCTATCGTAATTTTTTTACCGCTTAATGATGTTTTATGCCCATCATCAATCAGCTTTTTGACTTGATCTCGTAATGATTTTGCACTTGCAACCGTTTCTAGACAGCCGGAATTACCACAATGGCAACGAGCACCCAATTTATTGATTTTGATGTGCCCCATCTCACCAATATTGCCTGTTCTGCCTTGTAAAACTTCACCGTTCATAATAATACCAGCACCAACCCCATGATGGATTGATACTAATATTGAATTATCGTGTTCTTTTGAATTGCCAAATAGCTTTTCAGCTAGCGCCCAACTACGAGTGTCATTGCCAACAAACACAGGCAGTCCTGTTGCTTCGTAGATCTTAGGACCCAAAGGCAAATTGTCTACATTATAGTGAGGCATTTGTATTACAAGGCCTTGTGACGAAATCACTAAGCCTGGTAGTGACACTGCGATACTGGTTATTCTTCCTAATATTCGAGAATGCTTTTGGAAAAAAAGTTCAATTTCAGACAGTAATTTTGCAAGTAATTCATCTTGCTCAATTTCATGAATCGTTTGTCTTTCTTCAATAATTTGCGCTCCACCTAAGCTATGTAACGCAATGGTTAGATAACCACGCCCTAAACGCATAGATAGGAATTGCCACCCTTCATTATCAACTTCTAAGCCAATTGCAGGTCGACCACGACTATTTGCTTCTTGTACTTGCGTTTCTTTGATAAGGTGTGCATCAAGTAATTCACGTGTGATTTTAGTAATACTGGCAGGAGCTAAATTACTTTGCTTAGAAAGATCGATCCGAGAGATTGGGCCTAGTTGATCAATTAACTTGTATACCCGTCCAGCATTTACTTGTTTTAAATGATCAATGTGTCCGGGTTGGGCCACGTACATGCTTCTCTCCAGTAAATAAATATCATCGGATATCATTTTTTTACTTTGCGAACAAATTGTGAAGTCCGAGAGTTAACCTACGTGATGTTTATCACGAAGATCATGAAATATTTACTGAAAATGCGACTTTAACACGTATTTCAATCACCAAATTTTGTAGTTTTTTATTTGAGTAAAATAATTATGTCATCGTCAACATTTAAGATTAATGAGCTATTTGAAACCATTCAAGGTGAAGGCACATTTACTGGAGTTCCTTCTATTTTCTTACGCTTGCAAGGCTGCCCTGTCGGTTGTTCTTGGTGTGATACAAAACAAACGTGGGATGTGGAATTAAGTGTTCAAACGGATTTAGCTTCAATTTTAGCTAAAACAGAAGACTCACCAAGTTGGACCGAGTTAACGAGCACTCAAATAATCAATATGCTTAAAGAACAAGGCTACACTGCAAAACATATGGTCATCACTGGTGGAGAACCATGCATGTATGACTTAACACCATTAACTGAAGAATTAGAACAACACGGTTATCGTTGTCAAATAGAAACCAGTGGTACTTATCCTATTCTTGCATCAGAAAATACATGGGTTACGGTTTCACCAAAAATCAATATGAAAGGTAAACTGCCCGTTTTAGAAAACGCATTAATGCGAGCAAACGAAATTAAACACCCTGTAGGAACTAACAAAGATATTGAGCAACTAGAAGCGTTATTAGATGGTGTAAAGTTATTGGATGACGTAACTATTGCACTGCAACCTATCAGCCAAAAACCACGCGCTACTGAACTTTGTATTGAAACCTGCATCAAAAGAAACTGGCGACTTTCTATACAAACGCACAAATATTTAGCGATTGCGTGATAATTTTTGATAATTACCTTGTTTGAATCATGGAATTGTCATCATTCTCGATATATGTTTACTTGATCACAGAATAAACACAACAACATCCATCTTGGAGATAATATGTCTAACAGACTACGTAGAACAAAAATTGTTACCACTCTTGGCCCTGCAACTGATCGTGATAATAACTTAGAAAAAATCATCGCCGCTGGCGCAAACGTTGTTCGTATGAACTTCTCTCACGGTAGCCCTGAGGACCATATTGAGCGTACTAAGAAAGTTCGTGAAATCGCTGCAAAACTTGGTACTCACGTAGCGATTCTAGGTGACTTACAAGGCCCTAAAATCCGTGTTTCTACGTTTAAAGAAGGTAAAATTCAATTAGCTATTGGTGATAAATTCACACTAGATAGCGATTTACCTAAAGGTGAAGGTAACCAAGACTCTGTTGGTCTTGATTATAAAGAACTTCCACAAGACGTGACTACTGGTGACGTTCTTCTTCTTGATGATGGTCGTGTACAACTTCGCGTAACAGCAGTTGAAGGCAATAAAGTTCATACTGAAGTAACGGTTGCTGGGCCTCTATCAAACAACAAAGGCATCAACAAGCAAGGCGGTGGCCTTTCTGCTGACGCACTAACTGAAAAAGACAAAGCTGATATCATCACTGCTGCGGCAATGAAAGTAGACTACCTAGCCGTTTCTTTCCCACGTAATGGCGAAGACATGAACTATGCTCGTCGTCTAGCTCGTGAAGCAGGTCTAGAAGCTAAATTAGTCGCTAAAGTTGAACGTGCTGAGACAGTAGCTACAGAAGAAGCAATGGATGATATCATCATGGCTTCTGATGTAGTGATGGTTGCTCGTGGTGATCTAGGTGTTGAAATTGGCGATCCTGAGCTAGTCGGTGTTCAAAAGCAACTTATCCGTCGTGCTCGTAGCCTTAACCGTACGGTTATTACAGCAACGCAAATGATGGAATCAATGATCACAAGCCCAATGCCAACTCGTGCTGAAGTAATGGACGTTGCTAACGCCGTACTAGATGGCTCTGATGCGGTAATGCTTTCTGCTGAAACAGCAGCTGGTGACTTCCCTGTTGAAACAGTAACATCAATGGCAAGCGTTTGTATGGGTGCAGAGAAAGTGCCTACTGTAAACGTATCAAACCACCGTTTAGATCGTCGTTTCACTACCCCTGAAGAAACGATTGCAATGTCTACCATGTATGCTGCAAACCACATGGAAGGCATCACGGCGATGATCACACTTACTGAGTCTGGTCGTACTCCACTAATGATGTCACGTCTAAGCTCTGGTTTACCAATCTTTGCTCTATCACGTAACGAAAGCACACTAAACCGTGCAGCGCTTTTCCGTGGTGTAACGCCAGTGTTCTTTGATGAAAGCGCAGACTCTGGTCTTCCATCAACTCATGCGGCAATTAATACACTAAAAGGCAAAGGTCTATTAAGTGCTGGTGATCAAGTTATCATCACTCAAGGTGATGTAATGGATATCGTTGGTTCAACTAACTGTATGCGTATCATTACTGTTGAATAATTAATCGATATTTAAAAACAAAAGCCTCGTAGATCAAATTGATTTACGAGGCTTTTTTATGTGTTTTACTTTCTATATTTACTCAGATTATACCAATGTAATTAATTAACCTATCTATTAAAATTCTGAACTGAAAAGACTTACCTAAAAATCTTTAATTTTCATTTCATATGTAATGCAAGAGTTTAATTGATATTTGTAATATTACATTCCTATTGATATTAAGTTTGAAGCCAATCGAAGCTTATTAAATCCAGCACCTAACCTCACCGAGAGTTTAATAATCTTATGTTGAAATCATAAAATAACGTGATATTACTTCAAAATACTAAATCAAAATAGAGGTATATATGTATAAAATTTTAACTCTTTCTATTGCAGCCCTTCTTGCTGGTTGCGGTGGAGATAGCGATAGTGGCGGTGGAAGTAATGGCGGAAGTTTACACGTATTCAGCTCTTCACCACATGTTAGCGTACAGGGTAATGCGACAGAATCAACACGAGTCATTATACCTGTAAACTCAAGAGGAACGACCTCAAAAAACCTCTATTTTGGTGCGTTTTATAACAGCATCGCTATCAAATCAACCTATATGAATATCACCTCAGACAGCACTGGTAATCTTGAGGTTGATTTTATTCCTGGTTACGCTGTTGGTGATGGCCAATCAACACACAATATCTCTATCAATTTTTGCTATGATGAATATTGTAATGAACAAGTGTCTGGTTCTCCAATTAATGCCTCCATCAATTATAACGTAAACTTAGACGATGAAATTAGGATGGTAAGTGCAGAGTCTACAATAAATCGAGAATACAATTATGATGATGCTAATATTACCGATAACTTTACTTCAAAAGAAATTTCAGTTACTGGCAGTAATAGCAATTCAATTATCTTTAGTCGAGGAAACGATAGCGAATTAATTAATAAATTTAATGTCACACAACGAACGGGGTATTTATTTGACCTTGACCTAGGCTTAAAGTTACCCGGTAACTTATTAATTGATACGCATAGTAAAGAATTTAAGCTCAATGCTTGTTATGATGCCGAATGTCTCTACCCAATCAAAGGAAGCCCACTGAGTATTCCTATGACCTATAAAGTTAACTCTCCTCTTGCTAGTGGTGACGAATCAATTGCCATAAATGCCCCTCTAGCATTTGATTTCACAGTTAATGAAGCTGAATATATACAAGGGTTAGATGTTTTAGTTATGACATCAGAATCCCCTGAAAATGCTATCTACGTTTATGACATAAGCAGTAATACAACAGAAAAATTTGCACTTACAAGCTATCCTAAAAATCTATCCGTTGATCATAGTGAAAAACAAGGCCGAATTGCAGTTAGTCAATATTATGGTGTTTTTGTTATAGATTATAATAAAGCAAGTCCATCTACCTCTTCCCAAAAACTTTTAGACTCAAATTCCAGCCAATCAAATATTGCAGTAAAAGGGGATCACGTTTATACGATAAGTACTGGGTATAATTGGCAGGCTTTAGAGCGAATAAACATTAATACTGGTGATATTGAAACCAGTAATTCAAGCGAGTTTTATGGCGGACCAATATTAAAAGTGACGCCAAATGGTGAGGCTTTGTATACACAAGATATAAACTCAAGCCCTCGCTCATTCTCAAAAGTTATATTAGATTCAGAACGTTGGGATGAGCAACCAAAATCGGATGTTTATCATGGTACTTATGATCATGGTGATGATTTTTGGTTTGACCGGACTGGAAATTATTATTATTCACAAACAGGAGATTATTTTTTCATCTCTGACTTTGAATTTATGGATATGACTCACGTAGGACAACTTCCATTACAAGAATATGTAAACGGTGTTGGCTTAGATGAAACCGCTGAATTAAAGCACCTTTTTGATACAGGCGCTTATCTATGGGTTATAGAAAAATACCCATTTAATATGATCAGACAGCTACAAAAATCAAATAATACAGAAATCACACGCTATGAAGAAACAACCTCTATGATAGATGGGGTAAATTACACAGAGTGGCCATTTTTTGTTTTTGAATCCAATAATGGTCATATTTTTACATTACAAAATGCTTACGATGGAAGAGAAATAAAGAGAACATCTCTGCTTAAACTTCAATAAATAAAATAAACGCACAAGTATAAACCTTGTGCGTTTTTATTTATCTCTAAAAGCTACTCATTACTCAAGTGATCACTTTTTCCAGCGATCATAAGCTCGGGTAACGATCTCATTCGCCGTTTTCCATTCCTTAGTGCTTAATAACGTTTTTCTATCGAAATGTTGTGTTTTTAATAGTGAATTAGCTTTTTCTACCGTTTGAATCGCTAGGTTATCTAATACTTCTACGGCTGATTTTCGATTGTTACACATTAATACCATGTCGCAACCAGCATCAAGGGCTTGCTGAGAACGCTCTGCTGGCCCACCCATGATTGTGGCACCTTCCATGCTCAAGTCATCAGAGAACACCAAGCCGTTAAAGTTAAGCTGTTTACGCAGTACGTCTTTCAACCAATATGAAGACCCACTCGCTGGTGATGCATCATACTCAGGGTAGATAACATGAGCTGGCATCATCGCATCCAAAATACCCGCGTCGATTTGTGCTTTAAAAATCGCCATATCGAGTTCGAAAATATTATCACGGTGATCATAAGGGGTTTCTAAATGAGAATCTGCTATCACACCACCATGCCCAGGGAAATGTTTCCCTGTTGTCGATGTTCCTGCTGATTTCATGCCTTTCATAAAGGCCGTGCTGTATTTAACGATAGTATTAATATCGTCACCAAATGCACGGTTGCCAATGGCTTTACAATCAAATCCATTATCTAATACAGGGGCAAACGTAAGATCGATGTCATGAGCAACCAATTCTGAACATAACAACCAGCCTGCTGTTTTTGCCAACTCAAGACCATTATCCATTTCAGCGTATGCTTGCGCTGGTGGAATAAGAGTAAATTCATCTCTAAAACGCTGAACTCGGCCGCCTTCTTGATCCACTCCAATAAGGATTGGACGCCCTGCCGCTTTACGAATAGAAGCGGTTAATGCTGCTAATTGCTTTGAGTCATGATAATTTCGAGCGAAAAGGATCAATCCGCCCACTGTTGGATGTTGAAGTAACTCACGCTCTTCTGCATCAATTTCATATCCTTCAACATCTAGCCATAATGGACCCATATTTTTCTCCAAATCATCTTAATTTTTATAGGCTTAAAGTATCATGCCCTTTCACATATTAACATCTTATCTATGGTAATTTTATGTCAATAATGTGAGTAATATAGATATTATTCACCGACTTTATGGCACAATAAAACCGTTAATTAATCAGCAGTTATGGAGTGTTGGCATGGAAAAATACATTGGCTTAATGTCAGGAACCAGTTTAGATGGCGTTGATGCCGTTGTCGTAGAAACAAATGGCACAACAATCAATCTACTTGGTCATGCCGATTTCCCAATGGAGCCTCAATTAAAAGCTGATTTATTGGCTGTTTGTACTGGTCAACAAACTAATTTAAAGGTGATTGGTGAAATTGACCATCGCTTAGGTCATCTATTTGCTGATGCTGCACTTCATCTTCTTCATTCTCTGCATATTAAACCAGAAGAGATCACAGCAATTGGCAGCCATGGTCAAACGGTTTTTCATTCACCTGATGCACAATACCCTTTTACGATGCAACTTGGCGATAGCAATATTATCGCGGCTAAAACAGGAATTAATACAATTGCTGACTTTCGCCGTAAAGACATGGCACTAGGCGGACAAGGCGCACCATTAGTACCCGCTTTCCACCACACCTTATTTGGGAAACCCGAAAGTACTCACGTTATTTTAAACATTGGCGGTATTTCTAATATTTCTATTTTACAGAAAGACTCACCAGTTATCGGTTATGACACCGGCCCGGGTAACATGTTAATGGATGCATGGATCACCGAGCACCAACAAGTAAGCTATGATAAAGATGGTGCATGGGCACGCTCAGGGCAAATAATTGATGAATTACTAAACCAACTAAAAGCACATGAATATTTTACTCGTCCATACCCAAAAAGCACAGGTCGTGAGTTATTTAACTTAGATTGGTTTGCTCAATATATAGAGAATAAACATTATCAAACGCCGGATGTTCAAGCTACGTTATTAGAGTTCACTGTGACGACAATTGCTGAACAAGTCATTCGATTCCATACCGGTGATGACGCAAAATTATTAGTCTGTGGTGGGGGCGCTCATAATCATTATTTAATGGAAAGATTGCAAGTTCATCTGCCAAATTGGGCAGTTACCACCACTAACGACTACAATGTAGATAGTGACAATATGGAAGCAATGGCGTTTGCATGGTTAGCACATCAACGAATTCATGATTTACCAAGTAACGAACCGGATGTGACGGGCGCTTCTCGTTATGCAAGTTTAGGTGTAATCTA
This sequence comes from Aliivibrio sp. A6, assembly GCF_028765505.1. Classification (NCBI taxonomy): domain Bacteria; kingdom Pseudomonadati; phylum Pseudomonadota; class Gammaproteobacteria; order Vibrionales; family Vibrionaceae; genus Aliivibrio; species Aliivibrio sp. A6. The sequence continues at coordinate 76,746 of NZ_JARACR010000008.1, forward strand.
CCCGGCATCTTAAATACAAATAATAATAATTTAAAGTAGCTCATATGCATATTGCAGAACAACTAATGCCATTATGGCGTAGCAAAAAATCACCTAATTCATGCCACTCTTTAAAAGAGCAATTGGCATGGTTAAACGATGCTGATGAAAATTTCAAACTCAAAGCAATCAATAAAGAACAACTTGATGATAAGCACTTACCATTAAACCAGTGGTTACCTGCCCATTTATCCAACGCGATTGAATTATTCGGTAAAAAAAACAACGTAAACCAAAATGTTTCAGCTTCCATGTGGCTAAAATCATTTAATAACCAATTTTTTACCAGCTTAGTCGCTCTACGTTTACGCTTTAATCGCGTTCCTATTATTCAGTTTAACGATATTTTCATTTCGACACCCAATGGCGAAAAGATAAAATCACTAAAAATTAATAACGCTTGCCCTTTTGTTTGCCTTGCAACCGATCCTTTGGCTTCTGAATCACAAGCAACCGTCGTAGAGAGCCAAGATAAACTTGATGAAGCATTTACCCATTTATTACAGCAGATAGGTGGTGGACTAAGTGTGTTATTTGAGCAAGAAAGATTGAAACACAAACCATTTTGGGGAGCCATTTCTCTTGCCGTAAGCGTCTTTTTCATGCGCTTAACTGAAAAAGGGCTCTCAAAAGAACTCGCTAATCAAGTAGCACCAAAAGCCCAGCAATGGTTAGAAAGTATTATGCCTGAGATAGGAAAAGATCTTTCTCATATACGAGTTGCTGAAAATAAACATCAGGCAATCCTTTATGTTCAACGTGAAACCTGCTGCATGAAATACAAAATTGATGGCAAAAAAAATTGTGCGACCTGTCAACTCTTAAGCGAAGAAGAACGTCATAAAAAGAACATCAAACGCATTCACTAAACAACAACGCAATTAAGCGAACTATCAAGAGTAATGTGTTTGTCACCCTAACGACACATTACTTTTATAAATATTAAACATAACTGACATTAATCTTTCATATATAAAATTTATCTTAGATCCCAAGCAATTAACTAAACCAAAGCGGAGTGTTTTGGTATTTTAAAGGTATGGAATCTAATGAAAAAATTACTACTATCAACAGCTATCGTCTCATCTTTTTTATCAACCCCTCTTTTAGCTGCAACCGTTTATGATCAAGATGATACACAATTAAAAGTTGGTGGCAGAGCCGAAGCTCGCGCGAATATTTCAGATAATAATGAAACAGCAGCAGAGAGTTCATTTGAAGATAAAAGCCGTGCTCGTATTAATTTAAAAGGCAAAACTAAAATCAACGATAGCTTAGGCGCATTTGGTACTTATGAAGTTGAGATTGGCAGTGGTAAAGGTAATACCGTAAATACCCGTTACCTATTCGCAGGCTTAAGCACAAACATTGGTAATTTCTCGTATGGTCAGCAAGATTCAGCACAAGTGATGCTTACCGATTACACTGATATTTTAGCTACATTCGGTGGTGATGCGGCTGATTTAACGACAGGTAACAAAGATAAACGTGAGAATAACTTTTTATACTCAGGTGAGTTTGATGCACTAACAATTCAAGCAAACTACATTGCTAATAACGAAAAGAAAAACGATAGCTTTGGTATTTCAGGTATGTATGCATTACCAATGGGCTTAGATTTTGGTCTTGGTTATACCTCTGGTGAACAATCTCCAAATGGCATAACAAAAGTAGATGCAGATCAAGTCAACTTAGCCGTTCGCTACACGCTTAATGCCTTTATGGTATCTGGTTTATTTACAACAGGTGAAGTCGATAAGCTTGATGCAACCGGCTACGAACTTGCCGCTGCTTATAAGTTTGACCAGTGGGTTTTCCAAGGCGTTTATAACTTCCAAGAAATAGACAGTAATGACACTGTAAACAATGCAGCCATTGAAGCCATTTATAAACTCAACAAAAGCTTTCGTACTTATGCAGGTTATAAATTTGAGCAAATGGATAACTTAGATGATCAACTTCAATTTGGCCTGCGTTACGATTTCTAATCCAACCTAATATGCCCAAATTTTAGCGCTCTGGGTGGAGGGCTAAATCCAAATCCGAAATCATGTTAATGTGGTTTCGGATTTTCTATTTTTGAATCGATAGAATACTTGGGGAAACCACCAAGATCTGTTATAACGTACCCTTAAATCACTATTATATGGTTACTCATGAAATTACTTGTTCGCAATCTTCCTCGCACCATGTCTGAATTCCAATTACGTGAAATGTTCCAAGCACACGGTTCATTCCAATACTGTAAATTAGTAATCGACGAAATTACAGGCGAATCAAAAGGTTTTGGTTTTGTTGAGATGCTAGTTGAAGAAGAAGCGTTAGCCGCGATCGCAGCTGAAGACGGTAAAAAAATCGGTAAAGAAAAAATTCGCGTAAAAGTAGCAGAATAAACACCTTACTTCTGTACACCAACGCATTCGAGTGATTCAAAAACACATGGTCTCTACCTAATTTTGAATCACTTATCTTTATGTGCGTCATTCTGCAATATCCCCCTATTTCATCCCTGCTAATATAGATATCATTATGCCTACATCTGAACTGTGTTTTACCTCTTTTTCTCATCCAATTGACCATTACGCTTTGCCTGAGCGATTCACTTTTCCATTTTATTATGAACCCCACCCTTTATGTGAATTGGCTGCAGAACAGTTACAACGTCATCTGGAGAGTCAAACAGAATGGCAGCATAATTTTGGCTTAGAAATACAAGAAAATAATAAAGCAATTGGTAAAATGTTTGGCGTACTGCTCGTTCAGCATATATCTGGCGAGGTTGGATTCTTATCTGCTTTTTCAGGAAAAGTCGCTGACAGTAACCACCTCCCCCATTTTGTTCCTCCTGTATTTGATATGTTAGAGGAAGATGGTTTTTTCAAAGCAGAGCTCGCTGAGATAACCGAAATTAATGCAATCATTAAGCAACAACTAGCCAATCCATTACTAGCTGAATTAACAGCGGCAGCAAAAGCAAAAAGCCTGACTTCAAAAGAACAATTAGAAGCACAGCGTCAGGAGATGATTGAAGGTCGAAAATCACGTAAAGCACAACGTGCAGAAGCCGAATTACACGCTCAAGATAACGATCAAGAAGCTATCGATGCACTAGAACAATTAAAGATAAAATTGGGCAAAGAAAGTGTTCAAGAGAAAAATACGCTAAGAGATCTTAAGCTTTTTTGGGATAACGAAATCACTAGTATTCAAAGCCAATTAGATACATTTAATATCGAGCTTTCCACACTAAAAACGGCACGCAAAAACCTATCTAATGCACTACAAAAGAAGCTATTTCAGCAATATAAATTTTTAAATACCCATGGTATCGAAAAAGATCTCAATGATATTTTCAAAGACACACCCAACCATATTCCCCCTGCAGGCTCTGGTGAATGTGCCGCTCCAAAACTGCTGCAATATGCGTTTACTCATGATTTAAAACCATTAGCATTAGCTGAGTTTTGGTGGGGTGTAGCGCCAAAATCTGAGATCCGTCAGCATAAGAAATTCTATGCTTCTTGCCAAAGTAAATGCCAACCAATTTTAGGTCACATGCTTGATGGAATTGAAATGGATGAAAACCCATTATTAATCAACCCAGCGGAAGGCAAAGACATCGACATAATTTATGAAGATGAATGTATGGTTGTCATTAATAAACCTGCAGATTTTTTATCTGTTCCTGGTAAGAATATTCAAGACTCTGTCTATACTCGTATTCAACAGCGTTACCCTAATGCTACTGGAGGATTGATCGTCCACCGCTTAGATATGGCAACCTCTGGTTTAATGATATTAGGACTAACCAAAAAAGCACATAAACGATTACAAAAACAGTTTATCAACCGTACTATTGAGAAGCGATACACCGCCTTAATTGAAGGCGTATTAACGCAAGATGAAGGAATGATAACATTACCACTACGTGGTGATTTGTATGATCGTCCTCGTCAGCTCGTCTGCTTTGAACATGGAAAACCTGCAGAGACAACGTATCAAGTCATTGAACGCATAAAAAATAAAACTAAAGTTTATCTGTACCCAAAAACAGGACGCACACATCAATTACGAGTTCACTGCGCTCATAAGTTAGGCTTAAATATGCCGATTGTTGGCGATGATCTCTATGGTAAAAAAGCGAACCGATTACATTTGCACGCAGGCTATTTATCCCTAACACACCCGATGACCAAAGAACCGATGGAATTTGATATTGAGGCGGAGTTTTAATATGTCACAAGATAAAATGACACACTCAAAATTCACACCATTCTCAAGTCAAACAGACTCCTACGCGCTTCCAGAAAGGTTTACGTTTCCTTATTATTATGCTCCGCATCCACTGGCATCATTAGCTATGGCGGAACTACAAGATTTTCTCGATAACCAACAAACATGGCATCATGACTTTACCAAGCAAGGTAAGATGTTTGCTGTTCTTGTGGTAAAAAATCAGCAAGGAGAACTGGGTTACCTGTCTTCTTTTGCTGGCACAATTACAGATTCAGAAAATAGTCTGGAGCAAGCTCCTGATTTTTTTGTCGATGCCATTTTTGATAAACAAGCACACCATAAACTATTTTCACATCAAGAAAGCGAAATTGAATCACTTAAATCGCGTATTTCTCAATTAGAGAGTTCACCCTCGTTTATCGCATTAACAGAAAAGTTATCGGTAAGTACGGTACAGTCAGAGCAAGAGATCTCTGCATTTCAACAATCAATAGCAGTGGCAAAAAAAGAACGAAAGCAGCGACGTGCCCAAGCAGAATATTTGGCTGACTCATCATCTACTGAAAAGCTAGCAGCGTTAATTGCTGAACTTGGTAACCAAAGTAGCCGTGAAAAGAGAGATTTAAAGCAATTAAAACAGCAATGGCAACAAACTATTGCTGACTTGACCCAACAACACAATGAATACACTCACCACATTGATTTACATAAAAATCAGCTCAATAAATTGCTGAAAAAAATAGATATAGATACGCTAAAAGCAACTCAGTTTATTAATCAATCTGGTGTAATTAAGAGCTTATTTGAACTGTTTAAACAAAGTGTTCCTGAACAGGCGCAAACCCCAATCCCTTATTCTAGCGAGCAGAATTTACCAAAACTGCTACAAACGGCTTTTCGTTTCGACTATACACCAATTGCACTCGGTGAATTTTGGTGGGGTTCTTCGCCTTATGAACAAGTTCGCCAGCATAAAAACCTTTATCCTGTGTGCCAAAGTAAATGCTTTGAGATCCTTGAACATATGCTTACTGGAATTAACCTTGATGAAAGCCCATTAGAACAGACACCGTCTTATGGCAAAGAGTTAGACATCGTTTATGAAGATGATGTAATGGTTGTAGTGAATAAACCCGCTGAGTTTTTATCGGTATCTGGAAAATTTATTGCTGATTCTGTTCATGCTCGCATTCAGGCACGCTATCCTAGTTCTACTGGCCCATTAATTGTTCACCGGTTGGATATGTCGACATCTGGTTTATTAGTGCTAACACTTACGCCAGAGACGAATAAACAAGTACAGAAACAGTTTATTGAACGAACGGTAGAGAAGCGTTACACCGCTCTACTGGAAGGTAATATCGACAACGACACGGGTATTATTACTCTGCCATTATGTGGAGATATGGAAGACAGACCTCGCCAAATGGTTTGTCATCATAAAGGCCGAAGTGCCGAGACTAGTTACCAAGTGATTGCTCGTGCTAATAATAGAACCAAGGTTTACCTTTATCCTAAGACTGGGCGGACCCATCAATTGCGAGTTCATTGCTCACATCAAGCAGGATTAAACACCCCTATTGTGGGGGATGATTTATATGGTTTTAAAGCAGATAGACTGCATTTACACGCAGGGTATTTAAAGTTACGTCACCCTGTTACCAATATTGAAATGGAATTTGAAGTTGATGCTGAATTTTAAATTCAAACTAATGCCAATGTAACTAAAGGACTGATACGATGCCGTGTCAGTTTTTTCTCCTTATCCATCAAGTAAAGATTGCTTTTTTTCGTAAAAGAGTTATTTTCCTTCATCTTATAAATCACTCGGTAACTATCGCCGATTATAAAAAGCCCTTAATCAAGCACTTTTCTCTACCCAATTTATGGCTCAATATTATGAGCGATCGCTTGTCTATCTATTTTATAATGAATGATTAACTATGTTTAAATACGCACCTCGAATCGATTACCCACTACTGATAGCCATTTCATTATTGATTTTGCTTGGCTCTCTAACTGTATGGAGTGCTAGTGGTTTTAGTGAACCAATGTTAGAACGACACCTTATTCGAGCTATCATTGCTCTTGGCTGTATTGTTGTCATGTCGAGTATTCCACCAAGAACCTACGAACGAATTACACCCTATTTATTTGCTTTGGCTGTTCTTCTTCTTCTTGGTGTTATTGTCGCAGGCGACAGTACTAACGGCTCCCAACGCTGGTTAGCTATTGGCCCTATTCGATTCCAACCATCAGAATTAGTGAAGGTCGCGATTCCTCTTATGGTTGCATGGATTCTAGTTGCTGAAGCCGGACGCCCCGATGCTAAAAAAATCCTTATCTGCTTATTGGTAACCGCTATTCCTGCCGGTTTGATTTTTATTCAACCCGATCTTGATGGTGCTATATTTACTATTATTTATGCACTATTTGTCCTTTATTTTGCAGGAATGAGTTGGAAAATTATTGGTTCTTTTCTCGGAGGAATTGCCGTTATCGTTCCAATGCTATGGATCTTTGTGATGGCAGCTTATCAAAAAAAGCGTGTAACTCAGTTTCTTGATCCTGAATCTGATCCTCTTGGTGCTGGCTACCAAATTATTCAGTCATTAATTGCTGTCGGTTCTGGTGGAATGCGTGGTAAAGGTTGGATGAATGCAACACAAGGACAACTTGGTTTCATTCCTGAAAGTCATACTGATTTTATTTTTTCAACCTATGCTGAAGAATGGGGCTTTTTCGGATGTTTGCTCTTACTCGGATTATATCTGTTTATTACAGGCCGAGTGATTTGGCTTTCATACCAGTGTGATTCCTCATTCAACCGCTTGGTAAGTGTTACTTTTGCCCTTAGTTTCTTTTTATATGCATTTATCAATATAGGCATGGTAACAGGCTTATTACCTGTAATGGGAAGCCCTTTGCCCTTCTTTAGTTATGGCGGGACCGCAATGATAACTCAAGGAATTTGCTTCGGCATTATTATGTCTCTGTGCCTAAATAAAGCATATAAACCTTAATAATCAATAAATTAAAACAGAAAAAGATGAGATCGAGATTGTGTTTATCGAGTCTCACTTTTAATATGAACTTTTTATGACAGTGAATATTTATAGTGACATTCTCAATAAGTTAGCATAATCTCGATTTTCCTAACAATGCAATCTAGAAAAAACGCTTAAACTATCTAGACTTGCATCATACCTATTGGTTTGATAATTATAACTTCGAGCTTCTATGACAAACACTTTATCTATCGGCGCATTAGAATCGTTTCTAATTGCTATTGCCGTGCTGTTTCTGGGTCATTTCATTAATTCTAAAGTTGACCTCTTTAAACGATACAATATCCCTGAACCTATCGTCGGCGGATTAATTGTAGCCTTTGCCATCACTATTTTACACTTTCAAGGCGTAAGTCTTGAGTTCTCTCTACCCTTGCAAAACACCTTCATGCTAATGTTTTTTAGCACGGTCGGCCTTGCCGCCAACTATACACAACTACTAAAAGGCGGTACTAAAGTATTCCTTTTCCTAGCTGTTGCTTCATTCTATATCATCATACAAAATGCAGTTGGTGTTGGACTTGCTAGCGCAATGGGGTTAGATCCACTAATGGGGCTTATTGCTGGCTCAATAACACTCTCTGGTGGACACGGAACAGGGGCTGCTTGGTCACAAACCTTTGCGGAAAACTACCAAATCAATACACTAGAGTTAGCAATGGCTTCTGCTACTTTTGGTTTAATCATGGGCGGTTTAATTGGTAGCCCAATTGCACAACGATTAATTCAAAAGCATAATTTAGAATCAGAGTATGGTGTGGGTGTTGATACTCACACCCGCTTCCCTGAGCTTGTCACTTATAATGAGCGTGAAGAAGATAAAGTCACAGCGAAAAAAGTAATTGAAATGCTATTTATCTTGCTTATCTGTGTGGTTGGATCTAAGTATTTAAGTCAATTTGTAAATAGCTTCGGCATTGCTTGGTTAAAAATCCCCGATTTTGTTTACGCTTTATTTGTCGGTGTATTCATTACTAATCTCTGTGAGATCACTAAAGCACGTAAAATTGACACTGAAACGGTTGATATTTTAGGGACGGTTTCGCTTTCCTTATTCTTGGCAATGGCATTGATGAGCTTAAAACTGTGGAATATTTTTGACTTAGCCATACCTTTCTTAATTATATTAACGGTTCAAACTATCGTTCTGGCATTATTTTCGTACTTCATTACTTTCCGTGCGATGGGATCAAACTATGATGCGGCAGTAATGGTTGGTGGCCATTGTGGCTTTGGCCTAGGTGCAACACCAACAGCAGTGATGAATATGGGGTCTTTGGTTTCTCGCTTTGGTCCATCTCCACAAGCGTTTATGGTTGTTCCAATTGTTGGCGCATTCTTTATCGATATAACCAACCTAATCATTCTTCAGGCTTACATTAGTTTTATTGGTTAATAAAAAATAAGCTATAAAGTACAATACTTTATAGCTTATTAATCGAACTTATATTGTAAATTGATCTATGTTTTTAGATAAGTTAGAAATGCTTTTATTCATATTTTTAACTTGCTCTGAAATCACACTTGAAACGTCCATACACACTTGAGACATATCTCTTACGTTAACAGCATTACCGTTAATCTCTTCAATAACACAAGTCTGCTCTTCACTTGCCGTAGAAATTTGGTGACTCATATCAGATATAGAATTTAAGTTGTTATCTACAATTTCGATATTATTTCTAGAAACAATAGATTGCTCAACACACTCTTTAATTGTATTTTGACTTTGTTCCATCTTCTCACTTACATCAAGAGTCTTAGTTTGTAAGTTAGAAATGATACTATTAATTTCAATCGTAGAATGCTGTGTTTTTTGAGCAAGTACACGCACTTCATCAGCAACAACAGCAAAACCTCGGCCCTGCTCTCCTGCTCTTGCCGCCTCAATAGCAGCATTTAATGCTAACAGGTTCGTTTGATCTGCAATATTACTGATCATATCTAGAACACTTGTTATCTTGTTGCTATCATTACGCAATTCAGAAATTAAAGCATTACAATCATCAATTTCAGTAGAAGCTAAAGCAATCACTTCAGATGTATTTGAGACAATTTGCTTAGTTTGATTACATTCTTTGGATGCATCAGTAGTAAAATTAGCCGAATTATTGATATTACTTGCAATTTCATTTGATGCACTTTGCATTTCATTAATTGCAGTTGCCAGCATATCAACAGAATTAAGTTGCTGAGTTATTGCTTTTTCATTTTCTTTTGATTGCTGATTCATTAAGTTAAATGCATCATTACTAATATCAATACTCTCTTTTACAGCATTGATTACATTAACAATTTTCAATCTAAAAGAACGAATTGATTTCATGATACTGCCGATTTCATCATTCACAAAATCATTACTTTCAATAAATTTACATACTTCGCCATCTCGAAGATCCAATGAGATGAAAGTATTTAAAGAAGCATTTATCAATGCTATACGGCGATTCAAATCTTTTGAAATGAATAATCCACTAACTACTGAAACCAATGTTATAGATACAATAATAAATATAGCAAAGTACAAAGTATTTAGTCGGTCTTGTTTTGATATTTGTCTATACTCTTCAAGGAAAGTATCTATTTTTCCTGAAAGATCACGTATATTATTATTAATTTTACTATAGACAACTAAACTATCGCTAACCAGTTTAGCTCTAGGCTCTAATGTTCTGCCATCTTTAATAGCATCGACATATTTAACGTATTCATTGATTTCATTACTTAACGAAATTAATTGTGACTTCTCATTTTTTATAACATCTAAATCAAATGTACTGTATGAGTTTAAAAGAGTATTAATATCTGAAATCAGAATATTTCTTTCATTCAAATCATTTTTATCTTCAAAACGGATAGAAATCAATGCAAGATCAGACCTTCTTAATGAGATTAATTTTTTTTCAAAACTATCAAATATTTCTGATGACTCGATCACTTGTCTAAATAAAAACTGTTCTGTTTTATCATTATCAATATAATTAATATATATAATATTTAATGCGACAAACAACCCTATAGCATTAAATGCCACTAAAAATAAAATTTTATTTTTTAATGAAATATTTTTCATCTTACAACCTTCAATAATTATTATATTATTTAATCTATTATGAATGAATAAACAACCAATAATGGCATCTACTCGCGACCTAACTCATTAAGCATTACATTAAGATTAATACACTTTGACATAATTCCTTTGTAGTGCTCATTATTATATATTGGCTTTGATAATTCATTGATGAGCCAAAAATTCAAGTCCGTTAGTTTCAAAACAGCCTCTTTATTATTAACTAACAAAAGAGGATCTTTTTCCATTGCAAACTTTAATATTTCACACGCATCAGAAATTTTATTAATTAAAAAAACATAGTCTATCTTCATCGAACAATCACTCCTAAATCATTGTTATTTAATCAAATGAATAATAACGTGACATATGAGAGCATTCTAATTATAGTCCATTACACTTAATTATATGATTAATGACACTCCACAATTAAGTCTATTTATATATTTTTAATTATAAATTAAAATGAAACATGCACTGGCATTCCTTCCACCCATGAGCTTTTATCTAATTTATCATTAAACATCACCTTTACCTTAAGTAAGGCCTTAGCTCCTTCAAAAGGTTTTGCAAGCTGAGTTGGTAATTTTGACGTTGTTTCAATTGCAAGATACACATAGCCTTTCAAACGTTCTCTATTTGGCAGGGTTACAGTTACAGAAGCCCCTTCTGTTGCTTTACTTATATATTTAGGTTCTAGATATACAATAACAAACGGTTCCAACTTTGATGACACAGTAACCAAATCATCACCTTTTTTTACTCTTTGACCAACAACTGCATGTATATCTAAAATATTCCCGTCTAATGGTGAGCGAATATTCAGTGAATTATATTGGCTTAACTTCGTTACTAATTCTTGATTTAACCCTCGGATAACTTGAGCTATGCCACCTGCAAGATTAAGCTGATGTTCATTTATTTTTGCTTGACGTAATTCAATATCAGCATTAGTCATTAAATTTTGAGCATTACTGTACATACCAATAATGGCAGCATAATCAACTTGTGATACCTTTCCTTCTTTTATGTACCCATCATACTTTTCTTTTATTTTGGTTATTTTAATTAAATTCAACTTTGCATTATTAACAGCCAATAAATATGGGTAAAAGTCATCTTTTATTGTGACTTTACTATTGACTACATTTTTTAACTCACGCCTCAAAAATGAAATATCTTCATTTAAAACATCATCTTCTAAATATAAAACATTTTCATTCTGAAAAACATTGCCCCCCTCTTTAGCGTTAATTTCGATAACCAATCCATCTTGAGGGGCTGTCAATATAACAGGGTTACTAGTAATAATTCCTGGTGCAATAGTTAATATATATTCTTGAAAAAACAAATATAACATCACAAATAATGGACTTAATACTAAAGCTAGAATTGAATACCAGCGTATGCGATATCCTCCTCTTTTAGCATTACCATAAACGACTTTCATGCCATTCTCAGTTGTTGGCTGTTTATTTTTTTCTAAGTGAAACTTAACTTTCATAATGTCTAAAACCGTTTTCCACGTTTAAGTACCCACCACGGAGCCATACTTGATTCTTCATGGCTTCTTCGTGTAATCTCATTTACCATTGAAAATGCTGTTATTAATCTCATAAAAAATGCATACAATGGGTAAATTGGCAACCAAATCAACAGCTTAATATCTTCCTTTGCTCGTTCTGATACCAAACCAATATAAATTAAAAACGTAAGAAGTATAAAAACCATATATATTAGATATATAAAAAGTAACATTGCTAAAATTACGGTTACTGGATAATTAAATAAAATATGTAAAGTAAATAAAACCATTAAAAGTGGTAATATCACGTTTTGAATTACCCCATACACTAATGTATATATGAAATTCCCCCAGCCTAATAACTTTGGGGTTAGTCCACTTCTATGTTTTCGCAAAAATAGAAAAAGTAAATCACCATCCCATCGTAATCTCTGCATGATCAATATTTTTAATGTGTCAGGGGCATCAGTATGCCCAACCGAGTGAGGAGAAAATGCTAATCTACTGTCAGGGTGACGTCCCTTGTATTGCTTTAACCGCATAGTGAGATCTAGATCTTCAGCGGTATGAGTATCCCAACCCCCAACCTGTTTAATCACATTTACGCGAAAAGCACCAAATGCGCCAGAGATATTATTCAATACCCCCCAGTTACTCATTCCTGTTTTACCTGCTTGCATTGACATCATGTACTCAAGTGACTGCATACGGGTTAAAAAGTTAGCATCCCAATTGCGAACTCGAAGCGCCCCACCAGAAGCAAGAACGTTTGGATCAGAAAATTGTTTCGCCATCTCCCAAGCCATATTATTATCGAAGGAGGTATCCCCATCAACATTGATAATTAAGTCATTTTTCGCTTCTGATAAGCCTGCATTTAATGTTGATACTCGACCTCCGCGTTGCCATTTAGGTACTACTTTTACTCTTCTCGTCTCGCAAAACTGATGTCTTTTGGCTCCATTTAATGCGGCTTTATAAGTATCTTCATTTTGCTTTGCTCCATCAACAACAACTAATATCTCAATAAAACTTGGATAAACCTGTTCAACTAAGGTATCAATAGTTTGAGCAATAGCTTCACCTTCACCATAACAGGTAATGATAAAACTAATCGTTGGGTATTCCTTTGGTTCTTCGTCACTTAAATTCCATGACCAACGAAAGACACCCGTTGTAACTAATAAGAATAATGGTAATTCAATAAAAATCATAATAGGGAAAAATAAAAATATTAACCCTATATCTTGTTGCAACATCCCGATCATAGAATAAAAAACGTATTCAAACTCATTCATTATTCAATAGCACCAAGTTGTTCAACTAACCATATAGAGGCATCATCATTTAATGATGGTTCAGGCAAGGACCAAATATGAACATTCAAAACAACTAATTCGGATTCAATTTTGTCAGCGATGATTTCTACTTTTTGCTGTAAAACTGATAGAGACTCAATGGGTGTCATTGGCATGAGTAATAAAATCATGTCAGTTCGATACTGACAACAGATATCGGTATCACGTAAAATACCATTCAAATCATTAGATATCTGATCAATTAATTGTGCTAATTTAGCCTCTCCAAATTGATTTGAATAAGATTCAACTCCAGATAACTTAATACCTAACAGAATATGGCTATGCTTATGTCTAATCGCTAATTTATTAACCCACACTAATAAATTATCAAATGACTCCCCACCAACCAAACCTTTTAATGATAATTCTTGGTTAAATGAATTTTGACCATACATCATTACGTTTTTAACTTGTTCATCAGCTTTATAGGTATTAATGTGACGAGTAATTAAGTCATCGATTTCATTACTGTCTGAACACGATAAACATCTGACTCTAGCTACAGATTCAGAAAACGTATAGTCGCAATCTAAACACTTATAATTTTCTAATGGTCGGTCATAATCAACGCCAATGTGTCTCAATTGAGTTAAGCAAGTTGGACACTCTAACTTCCCACGTTGCGTAAACTTATCTTGCTTTCCTACATGGCCGCAAGTAAAGCAATGCAATGAAATAGACTCTTCAATATCTACACTTTTACAAGAAGGACAAGTTTCAATATAGTTCTGATGACCACTATGGCAACTTGGACACAACCTGATTCTATCAACTGTATATTCTTTCTTTAAATTTCCTCGCTTTACTTCTAATTGAAGATAGTTAATAAACGTACTTTTATAACCTAAATACGAAGAAATTAATGGGTAATGATACAACTCATTTTTTGTAGTATCACAAAGAGGTTTTAAACATCGTTCATTTCCTAACCAAAGCCACGCCAATAATTTATCGATTGGTTCTTCTTTTATTAGCTCTAGTTTTGAACGGTGTAAATTCCATTGTTCTGTTACATTTGTTGGAGTCCATAATCCATCAGATAGATGTGGACTTAATACGCTTGCCTTTAATACGTAAATACGCCAGTTCCATAACCCTAACTTAGAATGTAAGTACTCTAGTGCTCTATCTTGCTCCTCAGAAGGTAAAGATAATATACAAATAGCTGGTTCATGTAAGAATAGTTCATCTACATTTGTGATATGTATAATATTAATATCACTACCATATATGAATTTAGATTCACCAATAACATAGACAGGAATAAGACTTCCAGGTTGTATATTCATAGTTGTTACCATTAAAATTTCAAGTTAAAAAGGCAATCATCAGACAATGAACACCCTATATTAAACACATTTACTTAGAATTGTTAAACTTTATTTTATACATTCTTTTGTCAGCAACTCTAATTAGATTCTCTTTATCTAACCCATCATTAGGATATAGGCTATATCCAATACTAATCCCTATATTTAAAGAAACATCATCAATAGTGATAGGTTCAGATATTGAATTAATAATATCATTTTTAAAAATATCTAAGTCTAGATCTAAGGTATCCCTTAAAATAATTGAAAACTCATCGCCACCTAATCTAAAAACATAACCTCGTTTACCAACAATTAATCTAATTCTTTTAGCAATTTCGATCAGTAGCAGATCTCCTACTTCATGACCATAAATATCATTAACTTTTTTAAAACCATCAAGATCAGAAAATAACAATATCGATGTTTTAAATAATGAGCTAAATTTCTCATCAAAAGAGCGTCGATTATAAAGTCCAGTAAGTGAATCTATATGTGAAAGCTTATACATTTCCTTCTTTTTTTCTAATAAATTCAAAAACATATAAGAAATCACACACATTGCAACAATAAAAAAAACCAAAAGATAAACTTTATATTTGTATTCAATTGGATTAATCCAGTTATCTTTAGAGTTAACAGAGAGTACCCAACACTGGTTCAATACCGAAAACTGATGTTCAACAGTGTTAGATAGTGCCGCTTCTGAAGACTCACTAATCATCTTATTCTTATTACTACTTTTTTCTATAAAGCTTAATTTATAATTAAATCCATCAACTGATAATTCATTTAAGGATATTGTTTTTATAAAACGTTCAATATTTAGCACAACAATACTAAACCCCCAAAAATCTTGGAATTTATTCCCAACAAATACTGGAGTTCTAATTATTAATCCTGAGCCACCTTGAAAAAGATCAAGAGGTTCAGACATCATACTGACCTTATTATCTCGTGCATAAAAAGCATCCTGTTTTCTTTTTTCGTCTGTAAATAAATCAATATATACACTTTCATTACCCTTTTTAGGATAAGCGAATTTAACAAAACCATTAGGTGCAAGCTGTAAACTTTTTATTGCTATATTATTATTTATAAGATTTTCAGATATTGAATTGAAATCATTCTCAGTTATAGTAGCGTTTTGAGTAAAAATTAAATATCGATAGACCTTAGATAGTGTAAGATATTCATTTATTTTAATTAAAATCTCACTTTCATACTTACCCAAAAGATGAATCATATTATTTTTATTTGTTGAGCTTGCAGATTCATTGCTTACATTAAAAATAATAGTACCAATAAAAGCATAGCATACACACAAGCTAATTAAAGCAATTTTATTTATCTTAGTTAACATATTATGACTTAATTAATTCATCTATTTTTATCTAAATACATTCTCTCATCTGCATAATTAATCGCATTTTCAATGCCTTTAGCTAAATTATCAATACCAAAAGAAAAAGACAAAGTAATATCATCTGATTTAAATAAACGTTCGACTTTATTTCGAATTAACTCCAACCTAGCATTAAATACATTAATTTCATTGCATTTAGTAAATACTAAAAACTCATCACCACCGTATCGAATAATTAAGTCTTCTTCTCTTAATTCGTTTCTTAAATATCCAATAAATCTATTCAAACAATTATCACCAAATTTATGGCCAAATTTATCATTGATTTTTTTAAAACCATCCATATCAATAAAAGCAACCATGTTGAAGCTATTCATATAATAGCTATTTAAAATAGTTCTATCGAAACAATTGGTCAATGCATCACGAGGAAAAGTATCCCGATCATCTTCATCATAAACTATTGTTATTATTAGTATCTTTCCATAATGAGTTATTTTTTGCCTAAATGTATAATACGATTTAATCTTTCCATCAAAATCAACAGATTCTCTTACAGCTAAAAAATTTGACTTTGATTCAATTAAGCTTTTATCTATCGCAATACAGCCTTTATACTGCTCAAATTTCTCATAAACTTTAGGCAAAGGCAATCCAACAAGATCAATTTGCATAAAATCAATATGCGCTTGATTATTAAATAATGCATTGCCTTCTGAATCACGAATAATTACTAATCTACTAGTACAATTCAGGTACGATTTAAAAAATCGAGTTTCTGGACTATTCGATCCTACTGCTATTTTATTATATTTTTTAAGTAAATTTAATTTCACCTCAGGAATACTCAAACTGTCCGATACTTTTGAACCGAGGTTATTAAATTCATCAGCAATATGGATATCATTAATGATGCTCTCACATATTTTATCGTCATCATTTCTTATTAAATCATAAACTAATTTCTCTAAAACTAACTTATCATCAATTGATTTTACAACTTCGCCTTGGTTCCCAGTGATTTTTAAGTCAAATATTTTCACTGGCTTGGAGAATAAAAAGCCTTGATATGATAACTCTTTACCATATGACTCAATTAAATCTAATTGCTTATTAGTTTCAACTCTTTCTATGACAATATGAAAATCACGAATGTCAGACAGTTCATCTAGTATGTACTTAAGATGTCTATAGTGATAAAAGTTATTCTCTATATTTTTAACTAAAGAGCCATCTATTTTTATTTCATCTAAATCTAATGCTAAAACATGTTCAATGTCAGAAAACCCTTTCCCAAAGTCATCGAGAGAGAATTTAACGCCTAAAGACTTAAATTTCCCCATCGCATTTTTCACACAATTTAATGACAAATAGTTATCATTTTCTGTTATTTCAAAAGTAATATCAGATTCGTTCACTAAAAGTTTAGAGACTTTTTCAACAAAGAAGTCAGATTCTAAACTTTGAATTGAAATATTTATAGATACTGGAAAGCTGATGCCAAGGTATTCATAATACGAACGTCTTTCCAATAGTACTTTCTTTATAACAGAGTAATCAAACAAGGGCTTATTGGTAATTAATGAAATATAGTTTTCTATGTTTGATACGCCAGGGATCCTTAGCAACGCTTCTGCGCCAATCACATTCCCATGTTGAATCTTTGGTTGATATAAAAATGAACATTTAGAAATCAAGAAAATACCCTGAACAAAAAGTATAATTACACAATAATGCTAGCTATGGATTTAGCGCATCGATACAGGGGAGAATTTACATTAATTTCTTTGAAAGACAAATTATAGACAATTATATTCTCTATAAATGAAGTTTTATTAACAGTCTATATATAAAAATTACTAATTGATTATTTCTTTTAATTGCTATGGGTACAAAAAAATCCGATTTTCTTTAAACTTTTACTTCCTGCAGGTAAAGTAACAAAGCAATAGTCTCCTAATGAGTATATGTTTAATATGTAATAATTACTGCCATCATGGGCATAAACTTGCCCCTGAGATAAGTCATAATTAACAACGAACTCACTTGTGTCACTGCTTATAGAGACAGAACAGTCATCACTCGAATATGTTGTTAACACTTCTACTGAATCTAAATACTTTATATATCTAGTGTACTTAACATAATCATTAATCGTAATGGTTCCACTAAGATCTACCCTATAAACATTATGCCAAACTATTATAATTAGAAAGTTAATGGCAGATATTAATAATAATATTTTTGATATTTTATTTCTCATACTTTACATCGAGCTATTTTTTTAGTCAGATTGAATTCGCATTCCTGATTTTTCGTTTTTAAAATGTACTTATTATCTGATAACTTTATAAAATCAAAACCTTTCACTTCGACTATTTCACTTAAAGGGACCAATTCATAAAAAACATGTTTCTCTATGCAATAAATTAGTGATGACATCGAAAAAAAAATGCGAAAATTGAAAACAAAAATATTGAAAATTGTTTTTGTTTGATATTACCATCAGATTTCAACTTAACTTTTTCTACATTATCTTTAATTACTTCACATTCAGCATATAAAACTTTTTCTTTATAATCAATTACTTGTAGGTTATTAATCTTATAACCCGTTCCTTTCACATTTTCAATAACTTCTCTTTCTGAATCCCGGATTGCAACTCTGGTTCGTTTTATTAATTGAGGTATGCTTTCATTAGATATCCACTGAGTACCCCAAAGTTCATTTTTAATATACTCGTTATTACAAACTAAAGGGTATTCCTTAATTAATAAATTAAGTATATCTGATACTAAAGGAGTAGTTGAGCCGTATTCATTCAAATCATTTCTTGCATCTTCTAATGAATTATACAGTTTTTTAGTTTTTGGGTTCCAATAGATTTCATTAAGTTTAAAAAGCATAAAAACCTTACTTAATAAGTACCTCGTCAATAATAAGTATAGATATACTTATTTCCATTTAATGTCAACATCTTATACTTGCCTAAGTTAACATAGTGGGAATAATAAAAACCCCGCCACATAGCTAACACAAAACAAATACACATACGCAACAATAATAATTAAAAGTTACACTGTAATGTTATTATCTACCAATTAATGACTAAAGAACAAGCAATTGTGCGTATGGCTATTGCAATTAATAATACAAATTTCATACTTAAAAACTACAAAGCCAATGAGTGCGGCTTTAACGATGCCCTCCTTTACTTTAAGAAGGGCATAAATAAACGACATATTGCTATGTATGGGTTATAACATATAAGTAATTACTGCATGCTAAAATGAATAACTAGCACCAATATACATCGCTGTCACAGAACCAACATTGGTATAGTCTGATAATTGATAACGATTTGCCTTATTCGTGAATTCAGCAAGATCATCACCAAAAACATGCTCAAAACTTACATTAAGTGCCATATTATCAGTCACATTATATGCCCCTCCTAATGCAATTTTTGGTAATACTTTTGATTCTTTTTTATTAAAATTACTCGCATTACTTGAAAGCTCTTGAACAGTATAAGCTGCACCCGCCTTTCCAAATACACTCCACTTTTTATTAAAGTTATATTTAGTTACACCTAAAGCTGCGATGTTATAACCATCATAGTCAAATTTTAGATTTTCAATTTTTGTTTCATTTGTTGCATATGATGAGTAGCTAACTTCAGCACCATACTGAAATTTATTATTCATTTCAGTATTAAATAAAACCCCCGAATTAAGCCCCCAAGCAAACTTCCCCGACTCTTGCGAATAGTTCATTCCATCGATATCAGCATCAGGAGCCTCTATACCCCCTATACCTAAATTAACACCTACATAAGGCGTCATATTTGCTAAAGATGAAGCTGAAAACAAACCAAAAATTAAAGCAGCAAGGTGTATTTTATTCATAACAAATACCAAATACCAAATACCAAATAAGTCATTAACATAATAGTTCAGTGCTTAATTTCAATAAGTAACCCATTGAAACTAAGCAATTAATAAATAAAATTCTCCCATAAGTTATAGGTATAAGTGGTGAGAATTAGATTTCACTAGAAATATACATCAATCCAAAAACCAAGCAAATTATAACAAACGTTTATCTTACAACATAATTCAAACAACCCAACACTTAAATAAATGACATGCAAAACAACAGGTTAGATAAAAACCCAATAGATAGTAAAATATATTTTTTTAAATATACTTTCACAACTCATATTTATTATACTTTCACCACCTAAATTATAATTAACTAAAACCTTATTATTTGAATAATAACTATTTTAATCTATGGTTTATAATTTTATTGCTCCATTTATCACTTTCACCTCTTGGAAGAGGTAATAATATTTATATAACACCTGATTTTTCGCTCATTTCATAAGCAAGAAAACACCTTGAAACATAGTTTTATGAATTTTTCATGAAGTTTTTATGACAGTGAATTTTTATAGTGACTTTATCAATCACTTACCTTATTCTCATGTATCTTATTCAACAAGTTAACTACTTGAATTTCGTCTGGAGAATGACGATGTTTGACTCATTTGTTTCGATTTTAACGGCTCTTTGGCAACAAGATTTCACCGTACTACAAAATCCAGCAAGTATGACGATGATTTACTTTTGTTTAATTTTATTTATTTGGTTAGAAAGCGCCTTTATACCTGCGGCACCTCTTCCTTGTGACAGTGTAGTAATCCTTGCAGGCTCACTGGCCGCAGCAAATGTGATCAGTTACCCTGTGATTGTAGCTGGTCTCATTATGGCGGCAGCGATAGGTAGTCAACTTGCCTTTATTCAAGGCCGTTGGTTGCATAAGTTTCCAATGATTCAAAAGTGGATCAATGCGGTTCCTGCTCATCGTTTACAAACGGTAGATTCCTTACTTGCTAAGCATGGTCTAATTGCACTGTTCGTCGCTCGCTTTATTCCAGTTGTACGCCCTCTTCTTCCGTTAATGATGGGGTTAAGAATGCAAAAAGCATCACGCTTCCATTATTTTGCTTGGATGAGTGCGATTATCTGGATTCTTCTATTAACTGGCTTTGGTTATTCACTTTCATTCTTGCCTGAGAAATTAGCTAAATACATCACAATGGCTCTTATGGCTGCACCAGTGATTACATTAACGATTGCGATTGGCAGCTTTATTAGTGGCTACTGTGTAAAAAGATACCGCAGAAAGCGCATTATTTAATAGCTCTCTCATTCAAATAAAAAAAAGCCCTTAACTCATTATAAGTTAAGGGCTTTTTTATTATCTATCAACGTTATGATTATACGTCATACGTTGTAGAAGCTGTGTCACCACCTGTACCAGTCCAGTTTGTGTGGAAGAATTCACCACGTGGACGGTCAGTACGCTCATAAGTGTGAGCACCGAAGTAGTCACGTTGAGCTTGTAGAAGGTTCGCTGGAAGACGAGCTGTAGTATAGCCGTCTAGGAACGTTAGTGCAGAAGTCATACATGGCATTGGGATGCCTGATTCCATAGACTTAGCTGCAACTTTACGCCAAGCGCCCATGCAGTTATCTAGGATACCTTTAAAGTAAGCATCTGAACCTAAGAATGCGATCTCTGGGTTTGCTTCATAAGCATCACGAATGTTACCTAGGAATGCAGAACGGATGATACAACCGCCACGCCACATTAGAGCAACGTTACCGTAATTTAGATCCCAGCCATTTTCGTTCGACGCTTCACGCATTAGCATGAAACCTTGAGCATAAGAGATGATCTTAGAAGCAAGTAGAGCCTGACGAATTGCATCAACCCACTCTTGCTTGTCGCCTTCAACTGGAGCTACAGTCTTGCCGAACAGTTTCTCAGCTTCAACACGTTGATCTTTAAGTGCAGATAAGCAACGAGAGAATACAGACTCAGTGATTAGAGTCAGTGGGATACCCATGTCTAGTGCGTTGATACCTGTCCATTTGCCCGTACCTTTTTGGCCAGCAGTGTCTAGGATCTTCTCAACTAGCGCTTCACCGTCTTCATCTTTGTAGCCAAGGATGTCAGCAGTGATTTCAACTAGGTAGCTGTCTAGTTCAGTTTTGTTCCACTCTGCAAATACAGCCTGCATTTCGTCGTGGTTCATACCTAGGCCATCTTTCATGAACTGGTATGCTTCAGTGATAAGTTGCATGTCACCGTATTCGATGCCATTGTGAACCATCTTAACGAAGTGACCTGCACCGTCGTTACCAACCCAATCACAACAAGGCTCACCCGCGTCAGTTTTCGCAGAGATACCTTGGAAGATAGGCTTAACCGCTTCCCAAGCTTCAGGAGAACCACCAGGCATGATAGAAGGACCAAAACGAGCGCCTTCTTCACCACCAGAAACACCCGTACCGATGAAGTGAATGCCTTTCTCGCGAAGAGCAGCAACACGACGGTTTGTGTCTGGGAAGTTAGTGTTACCACCATCAATGATGATGTCACCTTTGTCTAGAAGTGGTACAAGCTTATCGATAAACGTATCTACAACATCACCAGCACGTACCATAAGCATTACTTTACGTGGTGCTTCAAGTTTTTCAACTAGCTCTTCTAGAGTGTAAGCACCAACAATGTTAGTTCCTTTAGCAGGGCCTTCTAGGAACTCGTCTACTTTAGCAGCAGTACGGTTGTGAGCCACAACTTTGAAGCCGTGGTCGTTCATGTTTAGGATAAGGTTCTGACCCATTACTGCTAGGCCGATTACACCGATATCACCTTTCATTATTTTATCTCCTTGCGGCTATCTGCGATTACGCGATAGCACTTGCTGCATTTGAATCTAGGAACCACTCTGTTTCACCAGTCTTAGACTGGATTTTCGCTGCCGGATAAGGCAACTCTGAAGCAGGAGTTGTATGAATTTCTTTAACGATTTCAACCTTACCTGCACCAAGCACTAGGTAGCTGATTCGTTTTGCTGCCTCTAAAACTTTTGCTGTTTTAGAAACACGGATTTGGCCTGACTCTGGGTGAGAAGCTAATACAGATAAGTTCTCATCTTGGTAGTCTGTTGCACCTGGGAATAGTGAAGCTGTGTGACCATCTGCACCAACACCTAACAGGATCCAATCGAATACTGGAGTACCGTTTTCAGTTGGGATGACATCTGCCATCTCTTTTGCAAAACGCTCTGCTTCTGCTTTTGGTTCATCTTCACCACGGATGCGGTGGATATTTTCTACTGGTAAATTTACTTTGCGAAAAAGTAATTCATTCGCTTCACCAAAATTGCTTTCAGCGTCGTCTGGTGCAACACAACGTTCGTCACCCCACCAAAAGTGAAGGTTATTCCATTGAATACCTTCAGCATATGGTGCTTGAGCTAATAGCTGAAACAACATTTTTGGTGTACTGCCACCAGACAGTGAGATATGAACAGGCTGGCCCTGCTCACTGTACGATTTCATTTCATTTGCTAAGCTTTCAACAACCAATTCTGGTGTAGCAAAAATTTTGTGATTGATCATAATTCGCAGTAATCCGTATCTGTTAAATTTTTGCATGGGAAACGCCATGCGCGATCATCTCTTTGTAGCAGCTCATCGGCCTCTTGTGGTCCCCACGTACCGCACGCATACCCAAATAAGGATTGAGGGTCTTGTTTGAAGTCTAAAATAGGCTGCACATATCTCCAACAGGCTTCCACTGCATCAGTACGAGCAAATAACGTTGCGTCGCCATTTAAGGCATCAAGCAATAAACGCTCGTATGCCGTAAGCATTTGAGTTTCATGCAAGTCTGCGTATGAGAAGTTCATCTTAACTTCTTTTGCTTTAAACCCTGCGCCCGGCTCTTTTAAGCCAAAGCTCATTTGGATGCCTTCATCCGGTTGAATACGGATAATCAATTTATTTTCAGGGGCATTCTGGCCAAAGACTGGGTGTGGTGTTTGTTTAAAGTGAATAACAATCTCTGTTACTCGAGTCGGTAAACGCTTACCAGTACGAACATAGAAAGGAACACCATTCCAACGCCAGTTATTGATATAAGCTTTTAAACCGATGTAAGTTTCTGTTCGAGAATCATCGGCAACACCATGTTCTTCACGGTAACCCGCTAACTGTTGGCCACGTACATCAGATGCAGTGTATTGACCTAACACAAGGTTTTTACGCAAATCATCTTCTTCAAGCGGTTTAAGACATTGAAGAACTTTAACCACTTCATCACGAATCGAATCGGCGTTAATTTGAGCCGGTGGTTCCATGCCTACCATTGCTAATACTTGTAGCAAATGGTTTTGGAACATATCACGAACGGCACCAGAACCATCGTAATAGCCACCACGTTCTTCAACACCAAGGAATTCTGCACCAGTGATTTCAACATAATCAATAAAATTACGGTTCCATAACGGCTCAAACATCGCATTTGAAAAACGAAGAACAAGTAGGTTTTGAACGGTTTCTTTACCTAGGTAATGGTCAATGCGGTAAATTTGGTGTTCTTGAAAATGGTTATGAATTTCTTTATCAAGGCTTTGTGCTGATTCAAGATCATATCCGAATGGTTTTTCAATAATCAGACGCTTCCAGCCATTAGATTCATCGTTAAGACCATGAGTTGCTAAGCAAGCTGGAATAACACCGTAAAGGCTTGGCGGAGTTGCTAAATAGAAAAGCGTATTCTGTTGCTCAAGTTGGTATTTGTCAGCCAATAAGTCTAACTTAACAGCCAGTTTACTGTAATCATCAACATCTGAGGTATTTACCGCTTGATAATGTAAATGCTCACAAAATGCAATAAGCGTTTCTGGATCTGTTTTTTCCATCTCTTGCAGTGATTTTTTCATCTTTTCACGATACGTCTCATCGTCATATTGAGAGCGGCTCACGCCTAAGATTGAAAAAGATTCTGAAAGTTGATTACTCGCGTACAGATGATACAAAGCAGGAATAAGCTTGCGGAAAGTAAGATCCCCCGAAGCTCCAAAAATTACGATGGTATTGTTGTCCGAAATTGTCATTATTTCTCTAATCCGATACACAGCAAAGTAAGCTGTATAATAGAGAAAATCTTTACGGATTTCTAATCAATTTTAGTTATTATATCAATAGGTAAAACCGAACAATACAATAACCCTACAAGTAAAGCGGATATAAAACCCCTAATTTATATAATCTAGAGGTTTTTTATTCTAAATGAAATATCACTTACTTAGAGCTCAACACCGCTGCAGGATGTAACTGACTTGCCTTTCTTGCAGGATACCAAGTCGCGATAGCACTTAAAAATATCGCCGTCGCTGTCACAATAGCGACATCGCTCCAAACTAACTCTGAGGGTAAGAAATCAACAAAATAAATATCACCAGATAAAAACTGATGACCAATGAGTGACTCTAACCCTTTAATCATCGGTGTTAAGTTTAGTGCAACAAATGAACCTAGCGCCGAACCCGCTAAACTGCCTGTCACGCCAGAGAATATCCCTTGGCATACAAAGATACGTTTAATTAAACCGTCATTTGCACCCATGGTTCTTAAAATAGCAATGTCACCAGAGCGATCTTTCACTGCCATCATGAGAGTTGATACGATATTAAAACACGCCACGCCAATAACAAGCACCATAACAAGGTACATGATTGAACGAACCAATTGAATGTCTCGGTATAAGTAACCGTATTTCTGAACCCAGCTGCGTAAGTAAACATATTCCGTTAATGTTCCCCCTACCTCACGGACAATATTTTGAGCATCTAAAACGCTACTAACTTGTAATGATACACCAGTGACACTGTCACCTAGATTAATATACTGCTGCGCATCTTTTAGAGGAACAATCGCTAAACCATGATCGACCTGCCCACCTAAAGACAATAGTCCAACCACTTGCAAGCGTTGACGTTTTGGAGAGCGGAGCTGCTTACTTGGATTCTCATCTGGGATCATCGCGGTGATCCAATCTCCGACCTTTACATTTAATGTATCCGCAACGCCCTTGCCTAAGATAACACTTTGTTTATTGGCTTCGAACGCCTTCCATGCCTCGTTATCAATATACTCAGGTAACTTAGAAACCGCCCCTTCTAATAAAGGCTCTACACCTCTAACTTCAACCGCTTTTAATTTACTGCCTCGCTCAAGTAAGGCGGTAAATCGCACATAGGGTGCAGCACCAGTAACCTTTGGGTGTTTCTTAGCTTGGAACATCATGGTTTGCCAATCAGATACTGGGTTTTTAACCCCTTCAAGCTCAGCATGTGGAATTACCGAAAGCACTCGATTTTGTAATTCACGCTCAAAACCATTCATTGCAGAGAGACCAATGATGATCACTGCAACACCAATAGCAATACCAAGCGTGGATGAAATCGAAATAAACGACACCATCTTGTTGCGCTGTTTAGCTCGTGCAAAGCGGCCACCAATAAAAAGAGAAAGCGGTGAAAACATTACGCCTCCTGCTCTTTGTTTAATGTAGAGCGAACCGTTTCAGTAATAAAGCGGCCATCTTGCATGCTTAGTTGTTTATCTAATTTAGCCGCCAATTCATTATCGTGTGTGACCACTAAGAATGCAGTACCTGACTCTTGATTCAGTTCGCGCATTAAATTGTAAATATCTAATGCGGTTTTATGATCCAAATTACCTGTTGGTTCATCAGCAAGCACTAAAGCAGGTTTGTTGACTAACGCACGAGCAATCGCCACACGCTGGCGCTCGCCACCTGACAGTTCTGAAGGACGATGTTCAATACGATGAGCTAAACCTACTTTCTCAAGTAATTCTGTTGCACGTAGTGCGGCTTCTTTCTTATGAACACCACCAATTAACAACGGCATCGCCACATTCTCTAACGCGCTAAAGTCAGACAGAAGATGATGAAATTGATACACAAATCCAATATGTTGATTACGGATTTTTGCTTGCTTATTCGCACTCAATTTTGTCAGTTCATTTTGTTGAAAATGTACCGTTCCTGCTGTTGGCTCATCAAGTGCGCCAAGAATGTGCAGTAATGTACTTTTACCAGAACCAGATGAACCAACAATGGCAACTAATTCACTTTCATTAATTTGAAAATCAACCCCTTTAAGCACTTCAGTTTCCATCGTGCCTTCTTGGTAAACCTTGCGAATACCCTGACAAATTAATAATGGATTACTCATATCTTAATGCCTCTGCTGGTTGTACGACTGCCGCTCGATAAGATGGGAATACGGTCGCTAATAAACTTAATAAAATTGCTAGAATAATGACTACACACACTTGTAATGGTTCAACCTGTGCAGGTAAAGATCCACCAACAGTAAATAACGATAATCCAAGTGTAGAAAGAATAACATTAATATTACTAGCAAATAATGCACCTAACGTACCACCAACAATGGCTCCAATAACGCCACTGCTTGCCCCTTGAACCATAAAGATAGAGAGTACTTGGTTACTCGTCATGCCCTGTGTTTTTAGTATCGCAACTTCGGCTTGTTTTTCCATTACCACCATAATCAGTGCGGAAATGATATTAAACGCCGCAATAGCGACAATAAGACCAAGCATTAAGCCCATCATGTTTTTTTCCATTTTTACTGCTTGGAATAACTCTCCGCGTTGATCGCGCCAATCACTCCACGTCATATTTTTTTCTAACGGTAATTTAGCTAACTCTGTCACTTGAAATGGGTCTTCAAAGAATAAGCGCCACCCTGTAATATTACCTTTTTTCAATTTCATCAAACGAGCGGTATCTTGAATGTTCGCAACCATTAATTGGCCATCAACATCAGATCCCGTATTAAATACACCGACAACTTTAAAGTTACGTTGACTTGGAATACGCCCTAGTGGAGTGTATTGGCTTGCATTCGTTACCATAATACGTACGGTGTCACCATAACGAACGCTTAACTCTCGCGCTAATTTTGAACCAAGGAAAATACCGTATTCTCCGGCTTTAAGTTGACGCACATTGCCTGAAATTAATTCATAAGCAATAGGGTCATATTCATTAGGATCAATACCAACAAGCATACCCGCGCTCAACCCTTTTGCGCTTTGAATAATCGCTTCACCACGAACCACAGGCGTGACTTGAGTAACATGAGGCAAACTTGCTACGTAATTACGGTCGTCTTCTAAAGGGGTTAACTGACCTTCGATAGTCGATACTACCGCTTGAGGTAATACGCCAAGAATTCTATCTTTTAATTGGGCTTCAAACCCATTCATCACAGACAATACCGTCACTAAGGACAGTACCCCAATAGTGATCCCCGCAGTAGACATGTAAGAGATAAAACGACTGAATCTATCGCCAGAGCGTCCTCTTAAATATCGCAACCCTATAAATACTGATACTGGATGAAACATAAATTCTCTCAATCATGCTTTTTGAAGCTATAATAATGAATACAGTCTATCACGTAAAATACTGGTATTTATTCCTTTTTTTGCTCTTTTGTTCATCATTGTTACCGATTAAACACTTGCTGATATCCAGTGACTTCGCCATAATCAAGAAATAATAATAGAGGGACGTTTATGTCACATAATGAATACTTTTCGGTTCACTACGATTTAACCATCAATGTTGAACCTCTGTCGAACGATGCTGCGCTACCAAACATGGAAACGTTTGAACGTGAAATACCTGCACCATTTCGAGTTGCTCAAGAATGCAGCTCACTTGACGATGTTTCTGAGAATGAGCTTTCTTTTCTAAAGTTAGATGATGGCAAACGCCTTGCTAATTATTTAAACAATCAAAATCAAAAACTGAATCTACTACTGTCTTATTTGTTAATTCAACAAGACGATGAAGCTTATCGCCAAAAAACCGTAAGCTTTGGAGCGAGTAAATTTACTTTCGAAAGCAAAAACGCACTGAATATAGATCAAAAAGCCAAAGTAAAACTTTTTCTTGAGCATCCACCAGCAGCAATTTACTGTTATGCTAAAGTAACTCAATGCACAGAAACAGAAACTGGCTACCTCATTGAAATGGCTTACGACCTACTTCGTGATATCGACCAAGATTTACTAATCAAAGCCGCACTCTTTCAACAACAGAAAGTGCTTAAACTTCGAGCTCAAGAACGCAACTTAACCTAATAACTGAATATCCTGATGCCTATAAAAAACTTACTGTCATTACCGTTACCAACCAAAGCCAATGATACACGCTCAATTGGTAATCTTACGGGCTCTTCTCTAGCGCTTGCGATTGCAGAGATTGAGCAACAACACACTGGCCCTGTCGTGGTTGCGGTTACTGAACCGCAGTTGGCATTTCGTTTACAAAATGAAATCAACCAATTTAGCCAACGTTCAGTAGAGGTTTTTCCTGATTGGGAAACCCTTCCTTACGACAGCTTTTCTCCGCATCAGGACATTATTTCTGACCGTTTATCGCGCCTATATCATTTGCCTCAGCAAAAAGATGGGACGCTAATTGTTCCTGTTAGTACCTTATTACAACGTCAATCACCGCAATCTTTCCTACACAAACACGCATTAGTCGTAAAGGTAGGTGATCGCCTATCGTTTGATAAGCTAAAATTACAGCTAGAAAAATCCGGTTATTTACACGTAGACCAAGTCATGAGTCATGGTGAATATGCTAGCCGTGGATCTATTCTTGATTTATTCCCAATGGGTAATGCGCATCCTTACCGTATTGATTTTTTCGATGATGAAATTGACACCATTCGTCAGTTTGATCCTGAAAACCAACGTACGATTGAAGAAGTAAAATCTATAAACCTGCTTCCTGCTCATGAATTCCCAACCGATGATGTCGCGATAGAAGATTTCCGTATTCGCTGGCGTCAACGCTTTGATGCTCGCCGTGAGCCAGAGTCTGTTTATCAGCAAATCAGTAAAGGTGCTTGGCCTGCAGGTATTGAGTACTGGCAACCACTGTTTTTTGATGAAACCGAAACGTTGTTCGACTACCTACCAGATAACACATTGCTGGTTACTATTGGTGATATAGAAAAATCAGCCAATGATTTCTTGGCCGATGCCGAGTACCGTTACGATCAACGTCGAGTGGACCCACTTCGTCCGCTGTTGCCGGTAAATGAACTTTGGTTAAATACCTCTGATATGTTTGGCTTATTCAAACAATATCCGCGTGTAAAACTGGCAAAAGAGCCTGAGATTGAAAAAACCGGCCGTTTTAATCCTGATTTATTAGAACTGCCAGAAATTGCAATTCAGCACCAAAATAAAGAACCATTTGCACAGTTTCGTCAGTTTTATGAGAAATTCAGTGGTCAGGTTATTTTCTCTGTTGAATCTGAAGGTCGTCGTGAAGCCCTTCTTGAATTATTAGCACGTATTAAATTAAAACCTGCCATTTGTGATTCAATGAAAGACGCCGTTGGCCATAAAAATAAAGCAACGTTAGTGATTGGTTCTGCTGAACGAGGCTTTATTCTTCAAAATCCATGCGTTGCTTTTATCTGTGAAAGTGACTTATTAGGTGAGCGAGTAATACAACGCCGCCGCCGCGGTGACAATAAATCAATTAACAGCAATACCTTAATCCGCAACCTTGCTGAACTAAAAATTGGTCAGCCTGTTGTGCACGTTGATCACGGTATTGGTCGTTACATGGGACTTCAAACATTAGATGTTGGTGACATGCCAGCGGAATACATGATGTTGGAATACCTAAACGAAACCAAATTATACGTTCCAGTGTCGTCATTAAACCTGATAAGTCGCTATTCAGCAGGTGCAGATGAGACTGCACCAATCAGTAAATTGGGCAGTGATGCATGGAGTAAAGCACGTCGTAAAGCAGCAGAAAAAGTAAGAGATGTTGCAGCAGAACTGCTTGATGTTTACGCAAAGCGTGCGATTAAACCGGGTTTTGCTTTTAAACAAGATCGCGACGCTTACGCCGACTTTAGAGCCAGTTTCCCGTTTGAAGAAACGCATGACCAAGAAATCGCCATTAACGATGTGTTGTCCGATATGTGTCAAGCTAAAGCCATGGATCGCCTAGTATGTGGTGATGTGGGTTTTGGTAAGACAGAAGTTGCAATGCGTGCTGCATTTTTAGCGACACACAATGAAAAGCAAGTAGCAGTATTGGTTCCAACCACTCTACTTGCTCAGCAGCATTTTGAGAATTTCCGAGATCGCTTTGCTAACTTCCCTATTCGCGTTGAAGTACTGTCTCGCTTTAAGTCAGCCAAAGAACAAAAAGAGATTTTAGCTGCCACAGTGGAAGGTAAAGTCGATATTTTAATCGGTACTCATAAATTACTGCAAGACAGCATCAAGTTTGAAGATCTTGGCTTACTAATTGTGGATGAAGAGCATCGCTTTGGTGTCCGTCAAAAAGAAAAAGTAAAAGCGATGCGTTCAGACGTAGATATTCTAACGCTAACCGCAACGCCAATTCCAAGAACCTTGAATATGGCAATGAGTGGCATGCGTGATTTATCAATCATCGCAACACCACCGGCTCGTCGATTGGCGATTAAAACCTTTGTACGTGAAAAAGCGGATGACGTGATCAAAGAAGCGATTCTTCGTGAAATCAAACGTGGTGGCCAGGTTTATGTTCTACATAATAATGTTGAAACAATTCAAAATGCAGCAGAAGAGATCGAAAAGCTGATCCCAGAAGCCCGAGTTACCTTAGCGCATGGTCAAATGCGTGAACGAGAATTAGAACGTATCATGGGTGATTTTTATCATCAACGCTTCAATGTTCTTGTGTGTACAACGATTATTGAAACCGGTATTGATGTTCCAACTGCCAACACCATTATTATGGATCGTGCTGATAAGCTCGGTTTAGCACAATTACACCAATTACGTGGTCGTGTCGGCCGTTCACACCACCAAGCGTATGCGTATTTACTGACACCACATCCAAAAGCATTAAGTAAAGATGCAAGAAAACGTTTAGATGCAATCGCCTCACTGGAAGATTTAGGTGCAGGCTTTACTCTTGCAACTCACGATTTAGAAATCCGCGGAGCTGGTGAATTATTGGGTGATGGCCAAAGTGGTCAAATTCAATCTGTTGGTTTTACTCTGTATATGGAAATGCTAGAACAAGCAGTTGAAGCATTAAAAGAAGGTAAAGAGCCATCATTGGATGATCTTCTTCGTGAGCAAACTGAAGTTGAACTTCGCCTACCCTCATTAATTCCTGAAGACTACATTCCAGATGTAAACACACGATTATCTTTGTATAAGCGTATTGCTAGCGTATCGAATAATGGTGAACTTGATGAGCTTAAAGTAGAAATCATTGACCGCTTTGGCGGATTACCTGAAGCAACTCAGACACTATTAGTCACTTCTGAAGTTAAAATGTTAGCAGCATCATTGAAAGTGAAGAAATTAGAAGCGCATGGAAATGGTGGTTATATTGAATTTGAACCTACCGCTGACATAAACCCTATGTTCCTTGTGTCATTATTGCAAAAAGATCCAACAGGCTTTGCTCTTGATGGTCCAACTAAGGTCAAATTTATAAAAGACTTAACTGAGAGACAAGTGCGAATTAAATACGTAATGGACTTGCTCAAATTGTTTTACGAAAATAGAATCTAACTATTAGATTTACATAATAAGAAAATACTAATGTTTAGTCTTGGTTATGGATAACTAAGACTTTATAGAACCATCTCACTGGAGTTTGAATGAAAAAAATAATTTACGCGTTGATTTTACTTGCAAGTTGGCCTTCTTTTGCTCGTCAATTTGACATTGAAGTCATCATTTTTAAACGCAATGTTGAACCATCTTCTTACCAAGAAGCATGGCCTGATATTCTCGCCCCTATTAACCTAGAGCGTGCTTTCTCATACCGCGATAAAAAAATGATGAGCAGTAATGGTGCGTCACTACTTCCTTCTGGTTACTACAAACTAAATGAAGCTTATACTAAACTGCAAAATCACGCTGGATTTAAACCGTTAGTACATGTCGCTTGGCGCCAAGGTGATTCAGGCTCATCTCGTTCTCCTATTTTCCACATTCAAGCAGGTCAGGATTTTTCTGATCGCTTTGTTGCTGATGGCCGAACTATTGAAGATGCAAACGCTGATTTATCACTGGTTCCTTTAGACGCACCAAAACCTGCGCTTATTGAAGAATCGGAAACTATTGAATCTGATACAACAGCGTCAACTTCAGGTCCTCTTCTTGAATTAGATGGCACAATGCAGGTTTACGTTCAGCATTACCTATACGTAAATACCATTTTAGATCTTAAAGTTCCTGGTCAACACGAATTTATTGTCAACACCCCAAAAGAAGAAAAAGAAGTTCTTACAGAAACAACCTCTACTTCTTCTGACGAAGTAACAACCACGGAAACCGCAAAACTGTCTACTGAAACGACAGCAATTGAAGATCCAAATGCGGATGTTCAGTTAGGTCACTTAGAAGACGTAACACCAGAAACCGAAGTTAAAGAATTTTTAAAATCTTATCGCATGGAAGAAAGACGTAAAATGCGAAGTGGTGAAACTCATTATATTGACCATCCTCTAATGGGAATGATCATCCAAGTGCGTAAAGTCTAATTATATAAATTCTTTACACATATTTACCAAAATAGGACAACATTTGTTGTCCTATTTTATTTCTACTTACTTCATTTCATGCTATTTTCATTCGAAATCATAATCAATGAGAATCAACATGAAATCTATTATCAAACCATTATTGCTTGTCCTTTCTTCTGCCCTTTTTCTGACAGCTTGTGGTGACACTAACGAGCCAAAAGAAGGCGTTCAATACGAAGTACTTTCAACGACTTTACAAAATGACTCATTAGCACCAGTAACTGAAGTATTTGCCCTATCTTGCGGTCACTGCCGTAACATGGAAAACTTCTTACCTGTAATTAGCCAAGAAGCAGGCTCTGACATTGGTAAAATGCACATCACATTTAACCAATCAGCACATGTTGCTGCTATGTTCTACTACGCTGCAGAAATGCAAGTAGACGGCGCACCCGATCACGCATTTATGGAAGACTTATTCGCAGCAACACAAATGGGTGAAGGCACAACATTAACAGAGCAACAAGAAGCATATTCTAAAGCCTTTACCTCGCGTGGCCTGACAAGCCCTTACGAATTTAATGAAGAGCAACGTGATATTCTTATTCAAAAAGTAGATACTGCTAAATTGCTTTCTGAGCAATCAGGTATTAGCTCTGTTCCTACTTTTGTGGTTAACGGTAAATACAACGTATTAATTGGTGGTCATGATGATCCTAAGAAAATCGCTGAAACTATCCGTTACCTACTAGAAAAATAATTGATTTAATACCAATATAAGGAAATAACGTGTCTAAAATTATCATCACCATTGCTGTTATCGTTCTTGGTTACATGCTGTTTCAGCACTTTGTAAACAATCCAAAAGCAGCAAAAGCCAATATCGAACTTGGGAAGGCTTTCTTAGCAGAAAATGCAACAAAAGAAGGCGTTCAAACTACCGCTTCTGGTCTTCAATACCTAGTACTTGAAGAAGGCACAGGCACAGAGCACCCTACAGCTAAAAGCAAAGTTAAAGTTCATTACCACGGTACAACTATCGATGGAAACGTATTTGACAGCTCTGTTGAGCGTGGTGAACCAATTGAGTTTGGTTTAAATCAAGTAATCAAAGGTTGGACTGAAGGTGTTCAATTAATGGTTGTTGGCCAAAAGATGCGTTTCTTTATCCCTAGCGATTTAGCTTACGGTAATCGTTCAGCAGGCTCTATCCAACCTGGCTCTGTATTAATTTTTGAAGTTGAACTGTTAGATTTTAAATAATCATTTATCAGCTTAAAAATTCAATATCATATAATAAAAATGGCGGATCACTTTGATCC
This sequence comes from Aliivibrio sp. A6, assembly GCF_028765505.1. Taxonomy (NCBI): domain Bacteria; kingdom Pseudomonadati; phylum Pseudomonadota; class Gammaproteobacteria; order Vibrionales; family Vibrionaceae; genus Aliivibrio; species Aliivibrio sp. A6. Next base: position 111,543 of record NZ_JARACR010000008.1, read on the forward strand.
ACCATTTTTTGTATCTAATTGTCGATAAACCTAACTTAACCTAATTTAACTTAATTTACGCATGACGATTGTAAAATCTTCATCCGCATAGTCATCTATCAATTCACAATTTGGGCATAAGCTTAAACAATAACTAAGCACCTGCTGCGGATCATGCGCTTCGAGTAAATTGGTTTCTTTAAAATGATTACGGTTTAATAAATTAAAAACAACGGCCTCCTCTGCCTTCTCATACATCGTTCTAATTACTTTTGCATGGTAGGTTTTGTTACGAGATCGATAGTTAAGAGAGCCACTTGCCACAACAATATCTGCCGTTGGCAACGTAGTTGATGAAAAATCCCCTTTAATAAACGCGCAATTCTGTTGATGCTCAAAATGTTTTTTTGCCTGTTTAATGAAACTCCCCTGCTGATCAACACCGGTATAAGACTCTACACAGCAACTCATATCAAGAAAGGTTTTAAAATCACCGTAACCACAGCCTAAATCTAATACACGTTTACCATCAAAATTAACGGCTTTAGCTATGGTTTTAAAACGTAGAAATTGAGATTCAGTCGAATTCCAACCTAATGATCTGGCATGATCACCTGCATATTGTTTCAGTCTTTCATCATGATAAAGACGAATACTCAATCTATCTAATAAGTGCATATGTTGTTTTTACCATTTTATTCTTAGAATTATACGGCCTGAAGTGTACTCTTGATAATTCTAGTTTTCATCTACTTATCGTTAGCTACTCCGTATAAATCTCATTTAATGATTATAATCCCTATTAAACGTAGAAATCCCTCAAAACATAGCCGTAATTTCTTTATTCATGATTAAGAAAATGCGGCTATGACATAAAGTATTCCTCTATTCTCGCTCATGCATTTGAGTCTTGCTCTATAATCAGTACAATAGCCGACCAATACTTTTAGAGCACCCTTTAATCATGCCAAGTCCTTCTCTCTCAAAACAACTTTTTCATATGACATGGCCAATGACGTTTGGTGTTCTTTCTTTAATGAGCTTTCAACTTGTCGATAGTGCCTTTATTGGCCAACTAGGCATACTTCCTCTTGCTGCCCAGGGCTTTACTATGCCATTACAGATGGTCATCATTGGTTTACAAGTAGGGTTAGGTATTGCTACAACTGCGGTAATCGCACGAGTATTAGGGGCTCAACAATCAAAAAAAGCCAAGCAGCTTGCTGGATTAGTTCTCACGTTAGGCGCTGCTATGGTATTTATCATGTGCCTGCTCATTTGGTTCTCTCGAGGTTTATTACTTGATCTACTAGGCGCAGAAGCCAATGTCTTTCCCATAATCGATAGTTATTGGCCAGTATGGTTAGCAAGTTGCTGGGCAGGAGCTATGATCTATTTTGCTTACAGTGTGTGTCGTGCCAACGGTGATACTAAACTACCGGGCTTAATGATGATGGCGACCAGTATCCTAAATATGATCCTTGATCCTATTTTCATCTTTCAATTTAACTTAGGCTTAAACGGTGCCGCTTGGGCAACGATAGTCTCTTTCACTATTGGTTTTTGTATCATTCTGCCCCCTATTTTTAAGCGTAATTGGATCTCTTTTTCATGGCACGATCTTAATATCCTGCAATCTATTAAAGAATTAAATGCCGTAATGGCACCCGCAATGATGAGTCAATTATTACCACCACTCTCCTCTATGATGGCCACAAAAATTATCGCAGGCTTTGGGGCAGCTGCCGTTGCGGGTTGGGCGATGGCCTCTCGTATCGAATTTTTTGCTATTGTTGTTGTACTTGCACTTACTATGTCAATTCCACCAATGGTTGGGAGAATGTTAGGGGCTAAACAGTTCGACGAGATTCAAAAGCTAATCAAAATCGCGGCTAAATTTGTTCTCAGCTGGCAGATTGGCCTTGCAGTTCTTCTGTTTATCATTGCTAAGCCACTCGCAAGTCTGCTAAGTACCGACAGCAATGTCATTGATGTTATTTACCATTATCTATTATGGGTACCCGTCAGCCTTGGCTCTTTAGGTATCTGCATGTTAATGGTGTCAACCTGCAACGCCCTTGGTGTGTCTATGCGCGCATTGACGATTTCAATCCTTCGTTTATTCGTCTGTTTTTTACCCATGATATGGCTAGGCTCAAGTTTATTTGGCTTACATGGTATTTTTATGGGCGCACTTGTTGGTAATACTCTCGCTGGGCTCATTGCATGGGTTATGTATAATCAAGCGATTAATAAAATTCAAACAGACAATCAAAATTAAGGGAATACCATGAGCACAATAACGATACCTAAAAATAAACGTGATGAGCTTGTACAAAAGTTCCAAGATTATTTTGAACAAGAACTAGACACTGAACTGGGTCAATTTGATGGTGAATTCTTATTAGATTTTATAATTAAGCAAGCGGGTCCGGTTTTTTATAATCAAGGATTGGCTGATGCTCAAACGATTATTGAGCGAAAAACACAAGATATTGCTGATGAGATCTATGAAATCAAAATGGTTGAAAATTAAGGGAACTTTCCTCTATTGCCAGTAACATTATTATTTAAAACAATAATGCAACCGGTAAATGCATATTTAAAGACAATATTAATTATATTAATTTACATTTACCATCGACAAAAGTGTGACAAAAGTCTAGAATTTGAGACTTAATGAATGGAATTTCTCACTTTCTCAAATTCAAGAGGCTTTAATGCAATTTTCTTTAAAAAATACGTCAATACGTATTCAAGTTTTACTACCCGTTATTCTTACTGCACTAGCGCTGTTCATTTCTTTAGGTTTTACCGCCTCTAGCCTTGAAAAAGAACAAGATATAATAGCAAGCAATACTGACTCCTTTGTTTTCTATAAAGACCAACTTGCAAAAGTGGATGATGAAGTCTACCCCCTACGTATAAGCGCTGTTTATGCAATTTACGATACGGAACGTCGTGAGAAATTCACGACTGAATTGCGAAACAAAGTGAATGACATCAATGCATTACTTGATGAGTTAGAAGCAAGAAAAACGTTTGCTAAAGAAGTTAACCTAGTTCGCACTAACATTAATAACTACGTTCAGTTTTCACATAAAGTTATTGGATACCTAAATAAAAAAGAAAGTGGCCAAGCCGTTTCTCAAAGTTACGATGCTCTTATCTCACAATATCGTAATATTGGTAATAGCATGGTTTCTTCTATCAATGCCCTTTCTCAACGTGTAAATGAGTTTTCTGATATCGCAATGAAAGAAAGCTATGAGAAAAACACTCAGGTTAAAATCACAGCAGGGTTAACTATTTTAGCAGTCTTTATTATATCGATGATCACTGCATGGTGGCTATCAGGCCTTATCGTGAACCCAATTAAAAAAATTCAATTAACTATTCGTCGCTTAGCTGAAGGGGATTTAACCGTTCGTGCCGACGTTGATGGCGATAATGAAATTGCCGTATTGAGTAAAGACATCAACACTACTGCAATTCAATTACAGACTACTGTTGAAGCATTATCTCGCATCAGTGAAGATGTAGCTGCTGCATCAACAGAGCTTGCTGCTGTAATGACGGATTCAGAAGCCAATTCACAAAAAGAATTGAGTGAAATTGAACAAGTTGCCTCTGCTGTTAATGAGCTCTCAAGCACTGCAGATAACGTAAGTGATAATGCGCTATCAGCTGATCAAACTGCCCGTGATACAACTAAATTAGCTCAATCAGGATTGGATATTTTCACTCAAAGTAATCAAGCAAGTGAAGACATGGCAAATTCGCTAACTGATGCAGCAGTTGTTGTTAACCGCTTAAAAGAGCAATCAGAACAGATCAATAATGTGGTTGAAGTGATCCGTGGTGTTTCAGAACAAACTAACTTATTAGCCTTAAATGCTGCTATTGAAGCCGCTCGTGCGGGTGAATCAGGACGTGGATTTGCGGTGGTTGCTGATGAGGTTCGTCTGCTTGCTGCTCGTACTCAAGAATCAACCAAAGAGATTCAAACTATTATTGAATCACTACAAGAGCAGTCAGGTTTAGCAAATGATAGTATGCAAACAAGTATCGATAAGCTTGAATTAAACAAAGAGTTAACTGCAAAAGCGGGTGATGCGTTGGTTAGCATCACTGAATCAATTACTGCAATTAATGATATGAACACTCAAGTTGCTACTGCTGCCGAAGAACAATCTCAAGTAACTCAAGATATTAACCGTAATGTGGTGAATATGTCTGAGCTTGTAAATCAGAACGTAACTGGTATTAGCCAAAGCGCGAGTGCAAGTAACGAATTATCTAAATTGGCAGAACAACAAAAAGAGCAACTAGCATTCTTTAAATTGTAATCTTCCTCTAAAAATAAGCGGTAAGGGTATTTCTTATCGCTTATCCTTCCTTCATTTAAATCCTCAAGCTATAAATCTCTTATAAATCGAAAACAATCATAATTGAAATCAATGAAACACAAGAGATAGATGCACCAAGCAAATAACAGAAGCACAAACAAACCTAAAAGAAAGTTAAAATACACATTTAGTTACAATTACTATCGACAGGTGTGTGACGCGAGTCTATATTTCGAGAAAATAATAAAAGTACACGCAATTGCACTGTACTTTCTAGAAATAACAAAGGCTGAAGATGAATTATTCACTTAAAAACACCTCTATACGCATCCAAATCTTACTTCCAGTTTTATTGACCGCATTAACCTTATTCGCATCTTTATCATATACAGCTATTGCACTGGATATAGAACAAGACACAATTGCAGACAACACAGCCTCATTTATTTTCTATAAAGATCAATTAGCAAAAATTGATGATCAAGTATATCCATTACGCATTGGTGCTGTTTATGCCATTTATGATCCTGCTCGCCGTGATGCATTTTATAAAGAAATGCAATTAGAAATCGATACCGTTGAGCAACTACTCAGTGATATTACTCAAAAACAAACGTTTAGCGCTGATGCAGCCAAAGTTCACGAAAGTATGAACGCTTATGTCGATTTTACAAAAAGAGTAATTACGTACTCAGAAAGAAAAGAACAGGGCCTTCCAGTCACAGAAAACTACAATACATTAATCGCAAATTATCGTAAGACTGGTAATGATATGGTAGAGACAATTAATCAGTTGTCTGAACAAATTAACCACTTTTCCGATGAAGTAATGAATGAAAGTTATGCAAAAAACAACCAAGTTAAAATGACAGCTGCCATTACAATTATTTCTGTGTTTATTATTTCTTTACTCGCCTCTTGGTGGTTATCAGGATTAATCGTTAACCCTATTCAAAAGCTACAAACCATCATTCGTAAATTAGCTGAAGGTAACTTAACAGTACGTACAGAAGCTGATGGTGATAATGAAATTGCTCAACTAAGTAAAGATATCAATACTACTGCTATTCAACTTCAAAAAACCATTGAAGAGCTGCATAACATTAATGAAAGCGTTGCTTCTGCATCAACAGAACTTGCCGCTGTAATGAATGAAGCTGAGTTAAACTCTCAAAAAGAACTGTCAGAGATTGAACAGGTTGCCTCTGCTGTCAATGAACTATCAAGTACTGCTGATAATGTAAGTGATAATGCCCTTGCTGCGGATCAAACAGCGCAAACAACAAATGAATTGGCAAAATCAGGCTTAGATATCTTTGCTCAAAGTACGGATGCAAGTGATAAAATGGCCATAGCATTAACAGACGCCGCTGTTGTTGTTAATCATTTAAAAGAACAATCTGAGCAAATTAATAATGTTGTTGAAGTGATACGCGGTGTGTCTGAACAAACAAACTTACTTGCATTAAATGCCGCTATTGAAGCCGCTCGTGCTGGTGAATCAGGCCGTGGTTTTGCGGTGGTTGCAGATGAAGTTCGCCAACTTGCTGCTCGAACTCAATCATCAACTCAAGAAATCCAAACAATCATTGAAGCACTTCAAGAACAGTCAGGGTTAGCGAATGACAGTATGCAATCAAGTCTTGATATGTTAGAACTAAATAAAGAATTAACAGCAAAAGCAGGAGATGCTCTCGTTGGAATCACAGAATCAATCACTGCAATTAATGATATGAACACTCAAGTTGCAACCGCAGCTGAAGAGCAATCACAAGTAACCCAAGACATTAATCGTAATGTGGTTAATATGTCGGAGCTTGTAAATCAAAATGTAACAGGCATTAGTCAGAGCGCGAGTGCAAGTTCTGAACTATCAAGATTAGCAGAAGAACAAAAACAGCAGTTATCCTTCTTTAAATTATAATTTAAACAGTAAATCTTAAATGAAATAAATAAAGCGGTAAGGCCACCCACCTTACCGCTTTTTCATATTATCCGATTGGTATTATAGTGTTACTTTTTTTACCATTCCGGCCTCTGCGTGTCCTGGAATATTACACGCAAATTCTACGTGATTATCCCCATGGAAATGCCATGTGATTTGCTTAGCTTTACCAGGCTGAACGGTTACGGTACTACCACTGTCATGCGCGTGGCCTGATGTCATTTTTTTCATCATTTCGCGATGTTCTAACTGCTCAGTTTCATTACCAATCGCAAACTCATGATCAATCTTACCTGTATTCATGATCACAAATTGCACGATATCATTAGGTTCAATATCGACTTCTTTCTTAAAAGTAATTTTCATATCATCAGATAAGATAACGTGTACGACTTTGTTTGGTTTCATCCCTGTTGCTGGCATACCTACTGCATTCATATCCTTCATAGACATGCCTTCCATCTTACTCATATCCATGTCTTTCATTTTTGAATGGTCCATTTCCATTGAACCATGATCCATTTTACTGTGGTCCATCTCAGCCATTGCCAAGCTTGCTACTAATGATAATGCGATTGCTAATACTGTCTTTTTCATTTTATTTTCCTCTTTAGATATTTATTAATTGGCTTAGTACTTAGAACAATAAGCCATTGATATTTTTAGGTTAAGTTAATTGGTGCTATATTTGATCACTTTGACACTGACGCTGTTTCCAGAGTTTAAATACGGCAGGAATAACAACTAATGTCAGTAACAATGCTGATACCATTCCACCAATCATTGGCGCTGCAATTCGTTGCATTACTTCAGATCCCGTACCTGAGCCATACATAATTGGAATTAGGCCAATAATGACAGTAAGCACAGTCATCATGACAGGACGAACACGTAAACCCGCCCCCTCCCCAATCGCTTGTGTTAAGTCTTGTTGAGTCGGTAAGTTGTTTTTCTCAGAAGCATTATTCTGTTTTTCATTCCATGCTTGGTTTAAATACACCAACATGATCACGCCTATTTCAACCGCAACACCGGCTAAAGCAATAAAGCCAACACCTACAGCAATAGAGAAATTAAAGTTTAGAATATGCATGAGCCACAGGCCGCCAACCATAGCTAACGGTAATGTTCCCATGATAATTAACACTTCAGAAATTCGCTTAAAACTAAGATAAAGAAGCAACATAATAATGCCAATCGTGATTGGGACGACTGTGGTTAAACGCTCTTTAGCACGCTCCATGTATTCATACTGCCCTGACCACCCCAACGAATAACCAGCTGGAAGATTCAGTTGGTCATGTACTGCTTGCTGTGCTTCATGAACATATGAACCAAGATCTCTTCCATCAATATCAACAAACACCCAACCATTAGGTCGTGCATTTTCTGTTTTGATCATTGGAGGACCATCTTCATAACGAATATCAGCCACATCAGCTAACGCAATTCGAGCGCCATTAGCGGTAATAAGCGGTAAGTTTTGCAATTTAACGACAGAATCTCGATACGACTGTGGATAACGAACATTGATCGGATAACGCTCTAACCCTTCAATGGTTTCACCTACATTCATGCCACCAACAGCGGTTGAAATAACTTGCTGTATATCTTTAATATTCAATCCATATCGGGCTGCTTGGCGACGTTTTATATCTATGGTTACATAACGGCCACCAGCTACACGTTCTGCATAAACAGAGGTTGTACCTTGAATGTCGTTTAAAATAGGTTCTAATTCTGCGCCTATCTTTTCAATGACGTTAAGATCTGGTCCTGCTATCTTTATTCCTATTGGTGTTTTAATCCCTGTCGCCAACATATCGATACGCGTTTTGATTGGCATTACCCATGCGTTCGTAATTCCGGGAAATTGAATCAATTGGTCTAGCTCGTTCTTGATCGATTCCGTTGTGACACCGTCACGCCATTCATCTTTTGGTTTGAATTGAATAACCGTCTCTATCATGGTCAATGGTGCCGGATCAGTCGCAGTTTCCGCTCGACCAATTTTTCCCCACACGGTATCAACTTCAGGTACGGTTTTAATCAGTTTATTGGTTTGTTGTAGTAACTCTCGCGCCTTACCGATTGAGATCCCTGGATAGGTTGTTGGCATGTACATTAAATCGCCCTCATCCAATGGCGGAATAAACTCACTGCCCATTTTAGAGATCGGATAATACGCAGAGCCCATAAGTACGATAGCAACAAGTAAAACCGTTTTAGGAAAACGTAAACTCACATTAAGTAGCGGGCGATATAACGCCACTAATGTTTTATTAATTGGATTCTTATGCTCAGGTAGAATCTTTCCTCGAACAAAATAACCCATTAATACTGGAACTAAGGTAATAGCCAAACCAGCTGATGCTGCCATGGCAAAAGTTTTTGTAAAGGCTAATGGAGAGAACATCTTTCCTTCTTGGCCTTCTAACGCAAAGACCGGAACAAAACTTAACGTAATGATAAGTAATGAGAAAAATAATGGAGTTCCCACCTCTTCCGCAGCTTTACCGATAACTTGCCAACGGTTTTCATCCGTTAATGGCGTTTTCTCTATGTGCTTATGTACGTTTTCTATCATTACAATTGCACCATCAACCATGGCACCAATAGCAATCGCAATACCACCTAACGACATAATATTGGCATTAATACCTTGCCAATGCATCACGATGAATGCGGCTAAAATTCCAACCGGTAAACTTAATGCAATAACTAGTGATGAGCGAATATGGAATAAAAACAGAGCGCAAACAATTGCAACAACAATAAATTCTTCTGCCAATTTTTCCCATAAGTTAGTTACAGCGTGATCTATTAAGGTTGATCGATCATAAGTCGCTTTTATTTCAACGCCTTCTGGTAATCCTTTCTGAAGTTGAGCAAGCTTTTCTTTCACGTTAGCAATAACTTCACTGGCATTCTCACCAAATCGCATCACGATCACACCACCAACCGCTTCACCCTCGCCGTTAAATTCGGAGATCCCACGACGCATTTGTGGTCCAAGGTTAATGTCTGCAATATCGCCAAGCAGCAATGGCGTTCCTTTATCTGTTACTTTTAATGGCAGTGACTGAATATCTTCAATACTGCTTAAATAACCTGAAGTACGAACCATATGCTCAGCTTCTGCTACTTCAATAACGGATGCTCCCGCTTCTTGATTTCCGTCTTTAATCGCTTTATTAATTTGCTGTAGTGTTAGGTTATAAGCTCGTAATTTATCAGGATCAATTTCAACCTGATATTGTTTGACCATTCCGCCAACGGTCGCGACTTCCGATACGCCATCAACGGTTTGTAATTCATACTTTAAGAACCAATCCTGCAAACTGCGTAATTCAGCGAGATCATGTTTTCCTGTTTTATCTTGTAAAACATAACTGTAAACCCAACCCACACCTGTCGCATCTGGACCTAATGTCGGTTTTGCTTCTGCTGGTAACTTAGGTGCGACTTGACTTAAGTACTCTAAAACACGCGAACGCGCCCAGTACATGTCGGTATCATCATTAAAAATAATATAAACATACGAGTCACCAAAGAAGGAATAGCCACGGACCGTTTCAGCTCCCGGTACTGCTAACATGGCGGTGGTCAATGGATAAGTTACCTGATCTTCCACCACTTGCGGGGCTTGCCCTGGGTAACTAGTTTTAATGATCACTTGAACATCAGAAAGATCAGGCAGAGCATCTACTGGCGTATTCTTTACACTGTAAATCCCTGCTACGACTAAGGCGAACGTTGCAACCAACACTAAGAATCGATTTTTTATCGACCAACGAATAATGACAGGGATCATAATAATTCCCCTTCTTTCTCTATCTCAAGCAGTTGATATTCATCATTTATCTTTTGAACTAGAAACTGAACCGCTTCACCTTCACGAAAAGAAACTAAATCAATCTCTTTATCGACCAAAAAATTCATTTCACCCGCTTTCCAATCCCATTGTGATACGGGTTTATGAGCAAAGGTTACCATACCAAAATCAGCCATAAGCATGGTGATATTCCCAGAGATCCAAACACTGTTTTCTGGTCCATTAATTCGACTTAGTTCTGCCGTTTTACTTGATTCAGAATCTAATAAGAATTGAGCTGATGTAACTACTTTATCGTTTTCTTTCAATCCCTTAAGGATTTCAACTTTATTCGCAGCTTCGCGGCCTGCAATGATGCGAACTGAGCGATATTTACCTTCTCCTTCATCTAATACAACACGTTCCATACCATTTGAACGTATTACCGCTTGGCGAGGAATCGTCAATACTTCCTCTTTTGTTTTAGGATGAATTGTAATGTTTGCGAACATGTTGGGCTTTAATGCACCATCTTGGTTATCAAATTTTAAGCGCATACGCATGGTTCGTGTTTTTGGGTCTAAAATCGGATAAACGTAATCAACTTCGCCTTCCCATTTTGTTCCAGGGACAGCATCAAGTGTCATTACCGCTTTATTGCCTGACGATAACCAATGTGCCTGACGCTCAAAAACTTCTGCATCTACCCAAACCTCTTCTAAAGGCCCCGCGCTTATCGCAACCTGAGAAGGCGATAAATACCCTCCTTCACGAATATTCAGACTTGCAATAACACCACTAGACGTTGCTTTTATCTCTATGTTTTTATTTGCTTTACCCTGTCTAACAATAGAATTAATCTGTTTAATATCAACACCAAAAGAATGTAGTCGCTCTCTTGCACCTTTAACTAATCCTTTGCGGCCAGTGCGATACGCGTTTAATAATTCTTCTTGTGCTTTCACCAGCTCTGGAGAGTAAAGCGTAAATAATACATCTCCTTTATTTACTTTTTCGCCAATCGCGTTGATATTCAGTTTCTCAACCCAACCCGCCGCTCGTACGTTGACTTGCCATAATTGACTTTCATCAAAAGCAATGTAACCGACGGTATCTATATTTGGTGACAAGATCGTTTTCTCGACAAACGCACTTTTTACGCCAAGGTTATTAACCACGCTTGGATCAATTGTTACCGTTCCTGCTGGTGCTTTCTCTCCTTGGCCTTCATCGGCATAAACAGGCACTAAATCCATGCCCATTGGGGATTTACCTGGTTGATCTCGACGATAATTTGCATCCATAGGAGCAACCCAATATAAAGGCTCACTTTTCTCAGCACCGACTTCTGAACTGTTATTCATCGTCATAGCCGCCATATCATGCCCTGAGTACAAGCTCATACCCGAAGCGCCAATAACGCCACCAATCACGATTGAAAGTAATGCTATTTTAACTGGTTTCATTTTCTCTTCCTTACTGCTCTGATGGCGAAAGTTGTGGCGCAGAAACGTGATAATCAAAGCCATTTAGATAAAAAGCTAAGTTACTGTATGTTTTATCTAAATCACTGAATAAACGTTGTTTTTCTAGTTCAATGCTCAGTTCATCACTGGCAGCTGAAATCACATCATTAAATTGTGCGGTATTATTTTCATAACCACGCTCAACGGCTTGGGTTCTGTCTTTTGCTTGGGGCAGTAAAGTATGGTTATAACGAGAAAGACGCTGCTCAAGATTGTTTTTATCAACCAATAGCGAATTTACTTTTGCGTTCATTTGACGAAGTAATACGTCACGTTGTGATTTTGCAGCACCCACTTGATATTGCGCAGCTGCATAGTTTTGGTCTTGACGTTTATCTGTAAATAGCGGGAGATCCATGGTTACATATGCACTCACCAAATCAGACGCAGGTTGTCCACCCATACCATTCGCTTGACGATAGGCATACATTACTTCTACACCAAATTGAGGTGAATAAGATTCATCGGCAATATCCACTTTGGTTTTGGTTGCGGTTATCGCTAATTCACTCATTTTTATTGTTGGATTCGACTTCAATAAGTCATAAAATTCAGTATCTTGATTTGCCTTTGAATTTAGTAATTTATTCAATGTCGACCACTCTAGTGCTTTTATACCTTGCGGTTTTTGCTCGGATAAATTAGGCAACCATTCTGTGAGTTGTGCATAGATACGGCCTTGCAACTGACGATTCGTTTGCAACTTTTCATCCAATCGACCCAATTGAAGCTGAGCTTGTAGCAAGTCCTGACTTTCACTTTTACCAATCGAATAATTGGTCTTAATGTAGGTTTCCATCTCTGACAGTAGTTGACGATTCTCATGTAAAATAGCTTCTGCTTTTTGTAAGAATCCCAACTCAATCCAAAGTTGAGTAATGGCATTTGCCACTTCTAACTCACGAACTTGAACCTGCATTGCTAATACATCGGCTTGTTGCCCCGTTTGCTTTTGTTGTAAGTCTAAACTTGAGCCTCGACCAAACTTTTGCATTAATCCGACCGATATATTGGTCATAGGGTCTTCATCAAATTTAAAACTGTCCACCGGTAAACCACCAAAACCGACTTTTAGCGTAGGATCGGCAAGCGTTGAACTCGCAATACCTGTAGATCGAAGTGCTTGAGATTGTGCGTATATTTGCTCTCTACTTGCATCAGAAGAGAGTGCTTGTTCGATAAGTTGTGTTAGCTGACTTTCTGCCATCACTTGATTTGAAATCATTAACGAGATCGCAGAGGCTAACCACACTTTAGTAAAGTGTTTACGTGCTGTATTTTTCATGGAATCATTCCAATAACGGCATGATCGTAAAGACAGATCAGTGCCATGATTAAACCGGAAAATAAGAAAGCTTATTTAGCGTATTGATTTAATAGATATAATTGGAATTAAGCTATTGGAGGTCGATATAAGGAAGGAGATGATAATGAACGGGGTTGTTCATTGTAAAAACCATATTTGATAGCAAAAGCTAATGAGTTAATTTGAGTATTCAAGCCAATTGGTAAAGCATAAGCCGCTACTGTACATACTGTTTTACAACAGTTATCACCCTGTTCTGAACAATGGTCATTATTATTCATCGACATGGATGACATATCACATCCCAAGTCACTACTTTGAGACTCTTTTAGTGAATGGCAATCAGGCATGATGTCACTCATAGGCGACATTTGACTTTGAGGCATTGCCATATTCATGGTCATTCCTTCCATTTTCATTGGATAGCTGTAAGCAACGCTAGATAGCACTAAAGCCATCAGCGTAACGCCTGTCACTAACCATTTAGAAATAGAAGAAAGCACTATAAATACACCTATATATAGAATTAACCTAATACTAAAGCCTCCCCTAGGGGGAAGGTCAACGATTTTATGTGAAAGCTCTCCCATTTATGAAAACATCCAGTGCAAGAAGCTCCACGAATTAATCTAACGCATATATTTTGTTAAAAGTCCTTGTTAGATTACGCAAAAAATTTAGGATGTCATTTAATGGAAAACTCTCAAAAAATCGCAAGCTTAGAGCTCGGAAGACTTGTTGCTATGTTTGCGATTATTGCTCTGCACTCACAAGTATTTATGACGTATCTGCTAATGGATGATACTCCCGTCTTTGGCTATGCTTTTAATCAATTCACTCGTTTTGCCGTTCCTTTCTTTTTCATTCTATCCGGCTATTTTATTCAACCAAAATTAATGCATGACCCGTTAAAAACAATCCAATCTTACTGTGCACCTTTATTAAAAATATGGATAGTATGGAGCGCGTTAAGTTTAGCTTTGCCTTTTAATTGGAAAAAAGTCGCTGAAAATGGGTATCTAGCGGAGCGAACTGGTTATTGGAATTGGTTAACACAGAATCCATTAAACGCTTTGTTTGAAGGCGGAATGGTGCATTTATGGTTTATCCCCGCACTTATTATCGCAGTATCTATTACTGGGTTGCTCATTCACTTTAAAAAAACGACATGGCTTATTCCAATCGCAATGATCTTATATGTATACGGCCTTGCTGGTGGAAGCTATCAAACACTGACCGAAGTTTGGACTCCGTTTTTTACTCGAAATGGCCCTTTCTTCAGTACCTTAATGGTGGCTATTGGTTTTGAACTAAGAAGAAGAAACATCACTCTATCCTCAACTAAATCAATGTTATTGTTAGTTACTGGTTTTGTTATTCACTTTAGTGAGGCGTATTGGTTAACTCAGTTTGATGTACCTTTTAACTTGCATGACTTTTTAATTGGCACTCCATTAATGGGAATTGGCATGTTTTTTCTATTGTTATCTAAACCACGACTTGGCCATCACCCTATCACTTTCACGTTAAGTAAACATGTTCTTGGCATTTACGTCTGCCATTTGCTATTTGTGGTTGTGTTCTTAAACATTACCGGAATGATGGGACTGACTTTAGCACTAAGAGATTTTTTGATTGTGTTTGGAACGGCTGGAGCATCTACTTTGTTTGTTTTAGCGATCAATAGAACACCATTGCGTCGATTGTTATTTAGATAAATAAAAAACAGATGCATTCGCGCCTGCTATGCATCTGTTTTATCTCACAGCTTATTGAGTTAATACATCAAATGCTTTCTTCGCCTCATCACTCGCCATTACGCGACCATGACCTAAGCCCGTTGTTGGATATAAGGTTACCTGTCTAATATGCTCTGATGCGGTTTTTGAAAGATCAAAACTGGTAAAGCGATCTTCTTTATCATGAACAATGATGGTTGGAGCTTCTCTTTTCGTTAATCGTTGATACGGGTTAAAACTATCAATAGAACGCTGATATTGATCTTCTATATCACTAACAATCGCTTTAAATAATTTAATTGAATACCCAGAACGCTCAATGCTACGGAATAAATTCTCGGTATAGTTAAGTACTGGGGCAATTAACAGTAAAGGCGCATTATCCAACTTCACATGATGACATTCCAGTACCGCAGCCGTTCCCATACTATGTGCGACGACACCCACCACATCATCACAAGAATCCAATATCGCATTTAAACCTTCAATAAACGCAGGTAAATGGGCATGTTTTCCCTCACTTGCACCATGTGCAGGGTGATCAAAAGCAACGGCGGTAAACCCCTTCGATGCGATGTATTCCATTAATGGATAGAATTGACTCGAATTCCCCGACCAGCCATGAGCCAATACCCAAGTAGGACCAGAGCCAAGCTGATAAAGACTCAGTTCACCTTCAGATGAATTCAACTTACTCTTTATTAACCCTTCTGGTTCAGAGTTTTTTGGTTTTGTTCTTACAGGAGTTAATAGTAATTTACGCCCCATCTTCTTCGCGTGACTTGGAATTAATAAGTGATGCAAACGCGTTACTGCATTTAAAGTACTGCGTTTAAAGCTAAACTTGTTCTCTGTACCAAAGTAAATTTCCTGACTCATGAGTACGTCCATTTATATTTTTTATCTGTTCATCTTAACTAAAGTACTCTCTTTGTCGATAAAGGACTTTAAAATTTAACAATTAGATCACAATCTCTATTGTGTAATCTAAAAATATACCCGAAATATAACATGCATAAAAAATACATGTTATTGGGTTTTATTTCAGTTATACTTATTTTGTCCTTACGAATTGAGAAAATCTTATGATGAATATTACAGATAAAGCTGTCGAAGAAAGAATTCCACCTATACTGCGTTTAGGGTTTCGACCGTTTTTTTTATTAGGTAGTATCTATGCCATTATTGCTGTCACTGTATGGGTATGGGCATTTCAAACAGGCCAACCTACCTACCTAAACGTGCCTGCTCTTTGGTGGCACGTACATGAAATGCTTTTTGGTTTTTCGATGGCGATTGTTGCTGGTTTTGTGTTAAGCGCTGTTCAAAATTGGACAGGTGTTAAAGGAACTTCAGATAAACGTCTTGGGTTCATTGTCGTATTATGGCTGTTACCAAGAGTGTTATTCTGGACCTCAGCGCCACTTTGGTTAATTTCAAGTATTGAAGCGTTGTTCATACTCGCTATTGCGTATGAAGTTGGATTTCGTGTAATCAAAACCAAAGGCGTTCGTAACTTTTTCTTTATTCCGTTATTTTTAGTCGCAATTGCTGCGAACTTCGCCAGTTACGCTACGATTAAAGGCATGCCGCCATTTACTTCTGCTGCGGTTTGGGAATCCATGCTTTGGTGGTTTACGCTACTACTTTCTGTGATGGGCGCACGCGTTATTCCTTTCTTTACTGCACGTCGCTTTCAGTTTGAAAAAGCTCAACCAATGCTTTGGTTAGATGCGTTATGTAATATTCCGCTGGCAATGCTATTTATTCTTAGCTTTTTCCCTATTACCTCTGCTGAAATTAGTCCGTATTTAATGGTGATAGCAGGATCAGCACAACTTATTCGTATGATTAGCTGGAAAGGGTATAAAACACTGAGTGAGCCATTAGTATGGTCTCTTCATGCTGGTTATTTATGTATCCCTTTAAGCCTATTAATTCGTGGCTTTGCTAATAATGGTTTTATTTCGCATACGGCAATTCACCTCTTCGCTATTGGTGCATTAGGCGGGGTGATTTTAGCGATGATTGCTCGTGTCACTATGGGTCATACTGGTAGAGAAATCTATAAAGGACCTGTTATGTGGCCTGCTTTCTCAGCTATTATTCTTGCTGCTGTAGTTCGCTCTGTCGGCGTGATCTTGTTCCCTGAATACATGATGAATATGATCAATATTGCTGCAGTATTATGGGCATTTGCATTTGGTCTATTTGTTTGGCATTTTGCCCCTATGCTATACAAAAAACGTGTTGATGGTCACCCAGGTTAATTTACGGCACGAATAAACAAGATCCAACTCACACATTCTTAATATTACTGTCAACATTAACAATAGTTAATGTTGGCACAACCTTTCCTTAATCTTCCCCTCTGTATTCTTCTCTTAGTTTAAAAATAATTACGATTTTTACTTTGAGGAATACAATATGAATGTATTAGGTTACATGCAAAAAGTAGGTAAAGCGCTGATGGTTCCTGTCGCTACGCTTCCTGCTGCCGCGATATTAATGGGTGTTGGTTACTGGATGGATCCAACGGGTTGGGGTGCCAACAGCGTATTCGCTGCGTTTTTAATTAAATCAGGGGGAGCTATCATTGATGTGATGCCGATGCTATTTGCCATTGGTGTGGCGTTTGGTTTAAGTAAAGACAAAAACGGTTCGGCGGCACTCGCTGGTTTCATTTGCTTTACCGTTGTTACTACCCTTCTTTCTCCTGCGGTTGTAGCCCAGCTTGAAAGTATCCCTTTGGATCAAGTTCCTGCGGCGTTCGCTAAAATCAACAACCAGTTCATCGGTATTATTGTTGGTATTATTTCTGCTGAAATTTACAACAAATACTCTACGGTTGAGCTACCAAAAGCACTTGCTTTCTTTAGTGGTAAACGTCTTGTTCCTATCTTGACATCAATTGCTGGTATGGCTTTGTCATTCGTACTTCTTTACGTATGGCCTGCTATTTTTGATGCGCTAATCTCATTTGGTACTCAACTTCAATCAATGGGTGCGGTTGGTGCTGGTCTATTTGGTTTCTTTAACCGTTTAATGTTAAGTGTTGGTATGCACCATGCGCTTTACCCTGTGTTCTGGTTTGATGTTGTTGGTATTAACGATATTCCAAACTTCTTAGGTGGCGCACAGTCTATTGCTAACGGCACTGGTATTCCGGGTCAAACAGGCATGTACCAAGCTGGTTTCTTCCCTATCATGATGTTTGGTCTACCAGGTGCTGCACTTGCTATGTACCACTGTGCAGAAAAACGCAATAAAGCTGCGGTATTCTCTATCATGCTTGCAGCTGCAATGGCGTCATTCTTTACTGGTATCACTGAACCGCTAGAATTCAGCTTCATGTTCCTTGCTCCATGGTTATACCTAATTCATGCAATCTTAACGGGTCTATCTCTATTCATCGCGGCAAGCATGGAATGGATGGCTGGTTTTGGTTTCTCTGCAGGTTTAGTCGATTTTGTACTTTCAAGCCAAAACCCATTAGCGGTTAAATGGTACATGTTGATCCCACAAGGTCTTGTATTCTTCGTTCTTTACTACACCATCTTTAGATTCGCGATTAAGAAGTTTAACTTCCTAACTCCAGGTCGTGGTGAAGACATGAATAAAGATGACTCTGTAGAAGAGAACATTACAGATATAACCAATGCCTACATTGAAGCAATCGGTGGTGCAGACAATATTCTAGAAGTAGATAACTGTATTACTCGCCTACGTTTAACAGTAAAAGACTCTGGACTTGCTGATAAAGATAAACTGAAATCAATTGGTGCTGCGGGTGTGGTTCCAATGGGTAAAGGTGGCTTACAAGTAATCATTGGCCTAGGAAAAGTAGATAAAGTTGCTGCAGAAATGAAAGTAATTTTAAAAGCCTAATATCATACTAATAAAGCAGCTAACCATTGCTTAATTAAATTGGTATAACCTCCATAATATTCGTACCAGATGTTATGTGAGTACAACTCAAGAGTCTTAATTCTTCCCCCTTTAAGGCTCTTTATGATGTATTCCTATTTCATTTAATAACTCTTTTTCATTATTTATTTATCTAATTCCACTTCTTTCTTGTTACACTAAATTAATCAAATAGTTGAGATAGATTTATGAAAATACTGGTTATAGAAGACGATCAAACCACTCGAGATTTCATTGCTAAAGCTTTAGAGCAAGAAGGCTTTATTGTGGATAGTTCTGGTGATGGTAAAGAAGGCTTAATGATGGCCATCAGCTGTGAATATCAGTTAATTGTGCTAGATCGCATGCTTCCTAACCTTGATGGCTTAAAGATTTTATCTGCAATTAGAGCGACGGATAACAATACACCCGTTCTTATTCTTAGCGCACTAGACAGCGTAGACCAGCGTGTTGAAGGTTTGACCGCGGGCAGTGATGATTATCTAACTAAACCTTTTGCTTTGGCAGAGTTGCTAGCACGTATTAATATTATCTTGCGTCGTAACCGCCCAATAGAAAATACGCTAAATGAAATACAGATCAATAATCTAACCATTAATCTTCGCTCTCAAAAAGTCACAATAAACAACGTCCCTATCGCATTACAGAATAAAGAGTTTATTTTATTACGTTTTCTTGTAGAGCATGTCGATGAAGTCGTTTCTCGTATGCGATTGTTTGAAGCTGCTTGGGATTATCATTTTGATCCTAAAACCAACGTTATTGATGTTCATATCGCTAAATTGCGTAAAAAGCTAGAACACGGTGGCGCAGTAAACCTGATTGAAACGGTACGTGGGGCTGGCTATGTTATTAGACAAGCGTGATGAGCTCTATCGTTCATCGATTTTAAAACTCTTAATTTGGTTTGCTGTTGGCTTATTCTTAATGATGGCATTATTGCTGTATCAACTGTATTCAACCTCTTTGCATTTATATAGCCAAAACCTTGATGAATGGTTACGTGGCGAGACTTCACAACTTCAAGCCATCGCAAGTGCTGAAGGCATTGAAGCTGTTCAGCAAAGCATTAATAACAGCAAAGAAAGTAACCGTTATATTTACCATATTGCTAATCATGCTAGTCCTTCACCAACGGACACGTCGGCAACGTCCTACCCTGTTATTGCTCAAATAAAACAATATCAAGCCTATAATGATTTACCCAATATGAGGGCAACGACAGTTGAGCTTCCTGATGGTTCTGAATTAATTATTGGCATTGATCAAGAGCGTTACTTAAGCTTTAAAAAACAATTAGATTCTTCTGTTATTTGGGGAACTTTCTTCCCATTTATCGCTTTATGCTTAATCGCAATCCTAATTGCCGTATACATTCTTAAACGATTAAACCTTGTTAATCAAACCATGAACCGAGTGATGCTAGGTGAGCGTAACGTTCGTTTAAAAGTGGGGCCAGATATGAATGAATTTGATTTACTGGCTTTGCATTTGAATAATATGCTAGAGCAAATGGAGCAGAGTGAATCTAAACTTAAATCCTTAACCGTAGATATTGCTCACGATTTAAGAACCCCAATGGGACGCATTAAGTTACGTATTGAAGATCTTTTATATGATAATACCGTAAGCGATTATCATCAGGATAAATTAGAAAATATTCAATCCGATTTTTCCCTTCTGCTTGATACCTTCAATGGCATGATGGAGTTATATCACTTAGAAAATGGCGGAACGCCTGTTAACAAACAGCAGTGTGAACTCAGTAAAATAGTGCAAGACGCCATTGAATTTGCAGAGCCTACCGCATTAGATAAGCAACAAAAGTTATATTTGACTATAGAGATGCCCTGCCCCTTATACGCCAACCCAAGCCTGCTTTTTCGTGCTGTGTTTAATATCATCGACAATGCGATTAAATATACCCATGAAGGCGGGGTAATTGAAGTGATTGTTGATTGCTTTGGTGTCGTTGTAGCTGATAATGGTATGGGAATAAAACAAAAAGACAGAGAACGAGCGTTAGATCAATTAGTGCGTTTAGATCCTAGCCGAACAGAGCATGGTTTTGGTTTAGGCCTTGCTCTGGTTAAAACCGTTATGAAAATACACAATGGAAGAATAAGCCTAAGCGATAATTACCCAGGCCTGCGAGCACGTTTACTATTTGATGAAACCGTAAACAAGTAATTATATTAACGCAATACGTTCCAAGCTTCACACATCACTCTGAACTTATCCGCATCACCGCTTGCTCTGTCTGGGTGATGCTTCATTGCCAATTTTCGCCATTGCTTTCTAATATCTTTAGCAGTAGCACTTTCTGACAAACCAAACAGCTTCAACGCTTGAATTCGATCCATTGATGCTACAGCTCTAGAGCCGCCTAAATATCGACGATAATTACTCCAGAACTCGTTTAATAGGCGTTTAACCTCATCTTCTTCAACTTGGTAATTTGTCCACTCTAAATAATATTCTCGAAGTGGATGTACTGTATCAATTGCCTGTATTGACCCTTCTGTTTCTGCCACCGAGAACAACTGTATGTTCATGGCTTCGACTTGCAACCATTGCTCTGGATACAACTCAGTTTGAAGTTGATACAGAGCATTCATGATCAAAAAATTACGCTTAAACAGGTCTTTATCTGGGCTTTCATCAAGCTGTGTTAATAAGCCTTTTTCGATCAAATGCGAAGATAGCGTATGAACTTTCCATTCTTGATTTGTTTCTTGTAATACCTCAAACAACGGCCATACCAATGGATTTTCAAACTGGCCGTCTGATTTATCTAAATACCTATCCATTACTTCTTATGCCTCATTTGTTCAATTAACATAATAATCAT
>NZ_JARACR010000080.1:0-1498 GCF_028765505.1 Aliivibrio sp. A6
GCTTAATCTGCATGGTAGCAAACGTGTTATGCAGGCGTTAAACGAATAGGGATAATCAGTATGACTAGATACCATAATATAGATTTATTGCTCGATAATGGTTTTAAGCAATTTAAAAACACTACCGTTTTCTCTAGTGGGCATGTAAGTCTGATCTCTCCGTCAGTTGCTAAAAATAATACAGGCAGCTACTGGTTTGATGTACGAAAGGTTAATCTAAACCGCTTAGGAGAAGCACCATTTATATTAGTACGTATTGTTCCCGATTTATTTATATTTGAACCCTTAGCGTCAATCGATACCTTATTAGCTGAAGAGTATATGGATAATCGACCTCATTCAGGTGATGTTTGGGGTATAAAAATGGAATTGGATCTAGTATCAATGCAGGCTATTGTATTTAATGTTAAAGCATCTAATTATGAATTAAAACTTAATATACAATCACTTGTTGATATCCAAGCTAAGTTGGTCACGCTAGGTTAGAATTCGTTTAACAATCGCATCAACACGATTTGCTACATTCGGCGTTGTCAGTTTGCCTTTAGTTTCAGTGATTAAGGCGTTAAAATTCAGTTAAGTCTGTATCGTAGCAAACGTGTTATGCAGGCGTTATGTGCTTTTTTGTTGCTTATAGGTGGTCTTTCTTTTCTATTGAACTAGTGCACATTTTATTTATCGTGAAAGGTATACCTTAGTCTTTGTATTAATTAAGCAAAGAGTGTGAGTTATGATCAATCAATGGAAAAATAAACGCTTTGAACGCTGGGCTCTTACACGTAAAAAAGGACAGCTAAATTATGTGCTCAAACAAACTTTGCTCATTGGTGGCGCAGTTTTTTTTGGGTATTTGGTTGGGTTTATTGTTTTCGATAAAGTTCGTTCATGGGAAGAATACCGATTAGACTTATATGTTCAAATTCCTTTTTTGTTCGTTTTTGGACTAATCCTGAATTATTTTGGATGGATAATAAATGAAGTGATTTACGAAAAAGAATATAAGAAAAGAGGGTTATCAAAACCATCAAATCCTAAGTAAATAAATATGGCATTTAAAGTTTTTTACGCACATAACAAATGCATCAACACGATTTTCTACACTCGGCGTTGTCAGTTTGTCTTTAGTTTCAGTGATTAAGGCGTTAAAATTCAGCTTGGTCTGCATAGTAGCAAACGTGTTATGCAGGCGTTGTGCGTACTGAGTCCGAAATTTTTTGCACTGTTCGTCAATAGAACCGAAGCTTTTGTAGTTTTGGCTTAGTAAGCGTTCCTTTCTTCTTTGTTGCCTTTTGGTTTTCGTATTATCAGGTTCGGCAAATCAGCCCTTATTTCCCTAAGTTCAGGCGTTTCAGAGACATTTTTACGCTTCAATTGTTCTTTGGTTATGCCTCATTTTAGCCTGTATCAGTGTTTTCCTCGTAGCATTTTCAATCCCAATTGTGGTTAGGGTATTTGGTTTATCAGCCGAAAACTGGCTGAAACCAAGCCGTTCAAATGA
>NZ_JARACR010000081.1:0-1490 GCF_028765505.1 Aliivibrio sp. A6
GATTTTATCTCGCAATTTAAGAACATTTTGTTCGCTTAATCGGCATCGGTAAATTAGAATCAGAGCTTGGAAAATATTGGCCAGGCAGTTCTTTACCAAGTTGGCCAAGCCGAAAGAGAGTCCGCACAACAATCGCATCAACACGATTTATTACACTCGGCGTTCTGGGTTTACCTTGAGTTTCGTGATTAAGGCGATTAATTCAGGTTGGTTGGCATAGTAATAAACGTGTTATGCAAGCGTTACACGAACTCTAAGATCGCAGTTTTTTGGCTCAGTTCAGCGCTTGAGCCGTTAGTTTTTTAGGCGTGAAAGTAAGGTGGATTTCCTTTTTCTTTGTTGCCTTTTGGTTTTCATTTCGTCAGGTTCTGCATTGAACTATTATTGTCCTAAATTCAGGCGTTTCAGCGGCTAATTTACGCTTCAATTGTTCTTTGGTTATGCCTCATTTTAGCCTGGATCAGTGTTTTCCTCTTAGCATTTTCAATCCCAATTGTGGCTAGGATATTTGGTTTATCAGCCGAAAACTGGCTGCAACCAAGTCGTTCAAATAGTGTGAAAAATGTATTTGTTTTCCATTTACTTTATCTCGCAATTTAAGAACATTTTGTTCGCTTAATTGCTATCGGTAAATTAGAATCAGGGCTTAGAAAATCTTGGCAAAGCGGTTCTTTACCAAGTTGACCAAGCCGAAAGTAAGCACGCACAACAATCGCATCAACACGATTTATTACATTCGGCGTTCTGGGTTTGCCTTTAGTTTTGTGATTAAGGCGATTAAATTCAGGTTGGTTTGCATAGTAATAAACGTGTTATGCCAGCGTTAAATGCTTCGGGGAAAAATATGAATAAGAAATCTGTAGCCCTACATCAGTTAGATAAGGCAATTAAACTTTATATTGATGAACAAGATTTTATTTGTGCAATCACTCTAAGTGGTGCCGCGGAAGAAATTCTTGGTAGACTTGTAGTAATGGATGGAAATCCTAATGCAAGTGAAGAGTTGGTTAAAAGGCTTCATTATTTGTCTAATGAGCAAATTAGTGAAAAAATAATTAGAAATGAACATACTAACTTTGCTAGAAATAGCATGAAGCATTTTAATAAAATAAGTGAATTTGATTTTGAAGTTGATTTTGATCCTAAACCTCATGCAACACAGCTTATTGCTAGATGTTGTTCTAATATAGTGAAATTAGAGCTGCCGTTAAGTGAACAAGTTAATAGATTTATATCATATTCTTTTGGGCGCATTTAACAAATGCATCAACACGATTTGCTACACTCGGCGTTGTCAGTTTGCCTTTAGTTTCAGTAGTTAAGGCAGTAAAATTCAGCTAAGTCTGTATCGTAGCAAACGTGTTATGCAGGCGTTATATTTTTTATTGAAACTTGCGTCATAATGCGCAACGCGCTACACTCTTCGTATGATTAAAACATTTAAGCACAAAGGTCTTAAAAAGTTTTTTGAGACTGGCTGTAAAGCGGGT
>NZ_JARACR010000082.1:0-1424 GCF_028765505.1 Aliivibrio sp. A6
TGCATAACACGTTTGCTACCATGTAGATTAAGCCTAAATTTACCACTTAACACGGTAAACCAAAAGAAATCTAGAATGCCGAATGTAGCAAATCGTGTTGATGCATTTGTTATGTTCGTTTCTTCAATTTTTTACCACATATTTTGCAAATCTCAGGTTGAGATAACGCAAGACTAGAATAAATAGTAAAACAGACAACTATAAGACTAAAACCTGCTAATACTTCGAATACAGTTAAAAACTGTAATAACCAGTAACTAGGGCTAATATCCCCATACCCTACAGTCGTAATCGTAATTCCACTAAAATATATAGCTTCAAATATTGAAGAGAATTGGTGGGAATCTTTGTAAAAACACAGAGGCATTAAAAAATATAAAGTACCAAAATTGATGATTAACTCAATATAACTAGTTAATGCTAGCTTTAACCTTTCCCCGTATTTTAAGTCACTATTAGAGTGCTCACCATTTAACTTATCAATTGCATCGCCTAAAAATGCTTTCGTGATTTCAATACCACGCGATAGAAGGAAAAGCCAAATAATAATTATAGCCATAGCCCAGTATGGATACTTAATTAATGGATGCGCAGAAAAGCCAGACTCAGGGAATAAAGTCTGACCTAAATACGTAAGGCTTTGAACAGCTATACATATAATTATTGCGGATATAAAATATCTCTTGTTGTATTTTTTTAAAGCACTAGATAACTCCGTTTGACAAGCACCATTCTCTATCAATTTATTCTTATTAAGTTCAGCATATTTATATGTTGGAGATAACAGCCACCAGAATGCCGATGTATATTTAATTTTCATAGATTTTACCTTTAACCTCAAGAACATAACGCCTGCATAACACGTTTGCTACCATGCAGATTAAGCTCAAATTTACCACTTAATACGGTAAACTCAAAGAAACCTAGAATGCCGAATGTAGAAAATCGTGTTGATGCGATTGTTGTGCGTGCTTACTTTCGGCTCGGTTAACTTGGTAAAGAACTGCCCTGCCAAGATTTTCTAGGCCCTAATTCTAATTTACCGATAGTAATTAAGCGAACAAAATGTTCTTAAATTGCGAGATAAAGTGAATGGAAAACAGATACATTTCTTACACCATTTGAACGGTTTGGTTTCAGCATGTTTGGAACTGATAAACCAAATATCCTAACAACAATTGGGATTGAGAATGCCAAGAGGAAAACACTGATGCAGACTAAAATGAGGCATAACCAAAGAACAATTGAAGCGTAAAAATGCCTCTGAAACGCCTGAACTTAGGGAAATAAGGGCTAATTTGCCGAACCTGATGAAACGGAAATCAAAAGGCAACAAAGAAGAAATTTACGCTTACTAAGCCGAAACTACGAAAGCCGCGATCCTTTTGATGAACCGTGCAAAAAATTTCGGACTCAGTACGCAC
>NZ_JARACR010000083.1:0-1370 GCF_028765505.1 Aliivibrio sp. A6
TCAGGTTTTGAGCTAATAAACCAAATATCCTAACCACAATTGGGATTGAAAATGCTGAGAGGAAAACACTGATGCAGGCTAAAATGAGGCAACACCAAAGAACAATTGAAGCCTAAAATAGCCTCTGAAACGCCTGAATTTGGGGCAATAATAGTTCAATGCCGAACCTGATAAAACGAACACCAAAAGGCAACAAAGAAAAAGGAAAACCACCCTACTTTCACACCTAAAAAGCTAATGGTTCAATCGCTGAACTGAACCAAAAAACTGCATTCTCAGAGTTCGTATAACGCCTGCATAACACGTTTACTACTATGCAATTATACTTAATATTGACATCTTAAAACGAGAAACACTCGGCAAACTGAGATTGCCGAGTGTAGTAAATCGTGTTGATGCAATTGTTAGGTGCTTTATGGCCATTTTGATGTTTTGTAAGCTTTAATAACTGAAGTACAATTATCAGGAGTATTACCATTTAACTGCTGATTGCTATGATATTGAATTCCCTGCATAAATATTGCTATGTAAGTAGTTTTCATCTGATTACTAAGATCTAACACATTAAACCATTCATCCATCCAATTACCAACTCGCGCTAAATTCCCATCAATATTTACACCACACGCATTGGCGCGACCGATTAGAGCTGCATAGGTTGCCATAGTATCTGTATAATATTCTTCTTTTTTTAATACACTCTGATTTGTCTTAGTTACTACGGTTTCTAATTTATTTTCTTTTAGATCATTATTTGTTTTTTGACTAGAAGCTTTAACTAACTGATCTTCTAATTGCTTTATTTTCATTTTCCTCTCTTTTAGCATCTTTTCTCTACCCTGTTCTTTTTTAACACTTTCAGATGCCTTTAATTCAATTTTGTTACCCAATTCATTTAATGAAGTGTTAGCATTTTTTATTAATTTATTCAGCATTTCAGACCAATTTGATGAGGTATATAGGTAATCTTCGATAAAACTTTTATGTAAATCAACTGGAGTGCCCATATAAGACATAAATACTTTTTGTTTGTTATCAAGATAATAAGCCTCTTTAGTGTAAGGGGCTCCTTTCCCAACACAGCTACTTGAAAAATTTTCATCAATTTTAATTTTATAATTTTCTAACGTCTCTATATTTGATGACAATTCTTTATATTTCTTAAGTAATACCTCTGCTGAACCTGCTTGAGCTTTAGATAATTCTGCATACATATTTATTGCCACACGCATTGAGCCGTCTCTATTTAATTTGAATTCACTACATGCATCGGCCATCGCTTGTAGTGGATAAAAAATAAATAACAATGCAACTAATTTCTTTTTCATTTGAGTTCCTATTTTATGAAAACTTATTGGACACACCAGCAC
>NZ_JARACR010000084.1:0-1362 GCF_028765505.1 Aliivibrio sp. A6
GAGCTATAGTTATTTCTGGTGTATGGAGAGACATTGCGATGTAATCTGTTAATCGATCTTGGCGGATCAACAACTAACAGGAACTACACCGCAATGAATGAAAATAATAATATCATTTCAATGGATACTCCAGAGAATCCTTTACAAGAACTATTGAAAAAAGGGGCTCAACAGCTTTTAGCTCAAGCTATTGAAGCTGAATTAGCGATATTACTGGGAAAGTACGAGAATGAGACCATTAATGGCCTCAAACGAGTGGTCCGAAATGGCTATCAGCCTGAACGAAATATTCAAACTGGGCTTGGTGATATCGAAGTTAAAGTACCAAAAGTAAGAGACCGTAAAAATGAGGGTATTAAGTTCAATAGCTCATTAGTACCCCCTTATTTAAAACGCACCAAAAATATTGAAGAACTTATCCCATGGTTGTATTTACGAGGGATCTCAACTGGTGATATGCAACCTGCATTAGTCTCATTATTGGGTGATGATGCAAAAGGCCTTTCGGCCAATACGGTTTCACGCCTTAAATCCTCTTGGGAAGAGGAATATAAGCAATGGTCAACTCGCTCATTAGATAAACGTCGATATGTCTATATTTGGGCTGATGGTATTTACAGCAAAGTTAGAATGGACGATAAGCTATGCTTACTCGTCATTATGGGCGTTGATGATACGGGCCGTAAAGAGTTGCTTGCCGTTGTGGATGGCGTTAGAGAGTCAGAGATGAGTTGGACTGAGGTCTTGAATCAACTTCAATCTCAGGGGTTAACTTTACCGCCAAAATTAGCGATTGGTGATGGGGCACTCGGTTTCTGGAATGCGATAACAAAAGTATGGCCAACAACTCAGCATCAACGTTGCTGGGTTCATAAAACGGCGAATATCTTAAATAAAGTCCCTAAGTCATTACAACCAAAAATCAAATCACGATTACAAGATATTTGGATGGCAGAAGACAGGAAATCGGCTTATAAAGCGTATGACTTATTTGTAAAAGACTATTCAGCTAAATATAAAAAAGCCACTGAATGCTTAATAAAAGACAAAGAAGAAATGCTTGCCTTTTATGACTTTCCCGCAGAGCACTGGGTCCATATAAGGACAAGTAATCCAATAGAATCGACGTTTGCAACCGTTCGGTTACGAACTCATAAAGTGAAAAGTTGTGGAAGTCGAACGACAACATTAATGATGGTCTTCAAACTAGCGCAATCAGCTGAAAAAAGTTGGTATCGCTTAAAAGGTTTTAAATTACTAGCCGATGTAATAACAGGCGTTAAATTTAAAGATGGTATAAGAGTAACCCAAGATCAAACAGAAGAAGCAAAAAAACTCATACACCAGATTTGACTATAGCTC
>NZ_JARACR010000085.1:0-1297 GCF_028765505.1 Aliivibrio sp. A6
GTGCGTACTGAGTCCGAAATTTTTTGCACGGTTCATCAATAGAATCGCAGCTTTCGTAGTTTCGGCTTAGTCAGCGTAAATTTCTTCTTTGTTGCCTTTTGGTGTTCGTTTCATCAGGTTCGGCAAATTAGCCCTTATTTCCCTAAGTTCAGGCGTTTCAGAAGCTATTTTACGCTTCAATTGTTCTTTGGTTATGCCTCATTTTAGTCAGCATCAGTGTTTTTCTCGCAGCATTTCCAATCCCAATTGTGGCGAGTGTATTTAGTTTTTCAGTTCCAAACTTGCTGAAACCAAGTCGTTCAAATGGTGTAAAAAATGTATCTGTTTTCCATTTACTTTATCTCGCAATTTAAGAACATTTTGTTCGCTTAATTACTATCGGTAAATTAGAATCAGGACTTAGAAAATCTTGGCAGGGCAGTTCTTTACCAAGCTAGCCAAGCCGAAAGTAAGCACGCACAACAATCGCATCAACACGATTTATTACATTCGGCGTTCTGGGTTTGCCTTGGGTTTCGTGATTAAGGCGTAAAATTCAGGTTGGTCTGCATGGTAATAAACGTGTTATGCCAGCGTTAGCTGCTTCAAAGAAGGAATTTAGTATGCAAGATGAGAAATGGCTCTCAGGTACGGAGCTTAAAGGGAAAATAGTCACATTAATTCCACTACAACTAGATCATGCGTCAGCTCTTGTTGAAACGGCTTCTGATGGTGAACTTTGGGACTTATGGTATACGAAAATACCAAATAAAGAGACTGTAAACGGTTATATTGAATTGGCTTTAAGCGAACAAGGCGCTGGGTGTTCTTTGGCTTTTTCTGTCATTGATAATGAAACTCAAACCATAATCGGTACAACTCGTTTATGCCACGCTGATTGTGTGAATAAACGGGTAGAAATCGGTTATACGTGGTATGCGAAAAGCTACCAGAGAACATCAGTAAATACCGAATGTAAGTTCCTTCTTCTTTCTCATGCATTTGAAAACCTCTCAGCAATCGCAGTTGAGTTTAGAACTCATTGGCATAATCACGCTTCACGTAATGCAATAGCTCGTTTGGGCGCAAAGCAGGACGGTGTAATTAGAAATCACCAACAAATGGCAGATGGTAGCTATCGAGATACCGTTGTATTTTCGATAATTAATAGTGAGTGGTTGGCCGTAAAAGCTAGTTTGTTATTCAAACTTGAAAGGCGCAGCTAACAAATGCATCAACACGATTTGCTACATTCGGCATTGTCAGTTTGCCTTTAATTTCAGTGATTAAGGCGTTAAAATTCAGTTAGGCCTGTATC
>NZ_JARACR010000086.1:0-1275 GCF_028765505.1 Aliivibrio sp. A6
GTGCGTACTGAGTCCGAAATTTTTTGCACGGTTCGTCAAAAGAACCGAGGCTTTTGTAGTTTCGGCTTAGTAAGCGTTCCTTTCTTCTTTGTTGCCTTTTGGTTTCCGTATTATCAGGTTCGGCAAATTAACCCTTATTTCCCTAAGTTCAGGCGTTTCAGAAGCTATTTTACGCTTCAATTGTTCTTTGGTTATGCCTCATTGTAGTTTGCATCCGTGTTTTCCTCGCAGCATTTTTAATCCCAATTGTGGTTAGGATGTTTGGTTTATCAGTTCCAAATCTGCTGAAACCAAGTCGTTCAAATGGCGTAAAAAATGTATTGGTTTTCCATTCACTTTATCTCGCAATTTAAGAACATTTTGTTCGCTTAATTACTATCGGTAAATTAGAATCAGGGCTTAGAAAATATTGGCAGGGCAGTTCTTTACCAAGTTAGCCAAGCCGAAAGTAAGCACGCACAACAATCGCATCAACACGATTTATTACATTCGGCGTTCTGGGTTTGTCTTTAGTTTTGTGATTATGGCAGTAAAATTCAGGTTGGTTTGCATAGTAATAAACGTGTTATGCCAGCGTTATATTGCCGGCGAAAAGGAAAGGTATGAAGGGCAAAATTATAAAATGGGTTGATGACCGTGGTTTTGGATTTATTCAGAGTCATAATGCTGCTGGTGAGATTTTTGCTCATATATCTCAGTTTAAAAAAGGCTACCGTCGACCAAAAGTAGGCGATGAAGTTGAATTTCAACTTGAGTATAAAGATGATAAAACAAACGCTAAACTGATTTCTTTAGTTGGTGTTCAACCATCTAAATCAAGAAGCTCTTTCGTAACAAAAATTTTGGTGTTGGCTGTTATCACAATCGGCATACTTGGTTATCAATTTTTCTCAGAAAGTAACGTCTTTAAAAATGATTCAGCTCCTTTATTTGATACAACGCCAGCGTATGAAAATATGGGTTTTAGCTGTGATGGTAAAACTTATTGCAGTGAAATGAAGTCATGTGACGAAGCTAAGTTCTACATTGCTAACTGTCCAAATACAAAAATGGATGGTAATGGCGATGGTGTACCTTGTGAGAGTCAACACTGTAATTTTTAGTAGGCAATATAACAAATGCATCAACACGATTTGCTACACTCAGCGTTCTAGGTTTCTTTAGGTTTACCGTATTAAGTGGTAAATTTAGGCTTAATCTGCATGGTAGCAAACATGTTATGCAGGCGTTATACGAACTCTGAGAATGCAGTTTTTTGGTTCAGTTCAGCGATTG
>NZ_JARACR010000087.1:0-1199 GCF_028765505.1 Aliivibrio sp. A6
ATATTGTTTTTTTAATTTAGGGGTAATAATTGAAATTACATCATCATAAATTGCTTAAACTCATATTAGCCAATCGAGAGGCTAGTTTAGAGGATTTAAGCAAGGCTATTGACTTAAAACATAATGATTACAAAGATTATTTTCCTTTAGCTTGTCTTGTCGTTAGTGGTTACATTAGTTGTGATCTGCGTAATTCATCAGGTAAGCCATATGACGAAAAATTACTTGCCTCTATATTTTATTCAAAAGTATCTGGGGAGGAACAGGTTAACAATTATCATAATAGCAGTGGCCGTAAAGGCTATGGAAGTAAGTTATTTACAATGACAGCAAAAACTCAATTGTATTTTGATAAGCTTCGAGCGAAGCGAGTTGAAAGGATGTTTACGGCACTAATTAGCATCACCGTTGGTGTTTCATCAGCATTAATTACATTGGCTATTAAGAGTAATATTTGAGCTGTGAGTAATCAATATAACAAATGCATCAACACGATTTGCTACACTCGGCGTCGTCAGTTTGCCTTTAGTTTCAGTGATTAAGGCGGTAAAATTCAGTTAAGTCTGTATCGTAGCAAACGTGTTATGCAGGCGTTGTGCGTACTGAGTCCGAAATTTTTTGCACGGTTCATCAAAAGGATCGCGGCTTTTGTAGTTTTGGCTTAGTAAGCGTTCCTTTCTTCTTTGTTTCATTTTTGCTTTCGTTATCGTCAGGTTCGGCAAATTGGCCCTTATTTCTCTAAGTTCAGGCGTTTCAGAGGCTAATTTATGCTTCAATTGTTCTTTGGTTATGCCTCATTTTATTCTGCATCAGTGTTTTCCTCTTAGCATTTTCAATCCCAATTGTGGCGAGGGTATTTGGTTTTTCAGTCCCAAACTGGTTGAATCCAAGTCGTTCAAATGGCGTAAGAAATGTATCTATTTTCCATTTACTTTATCTCGCAATTTAAGAACATTTTGTTCGCTTAATTGCTATCGGTAAATTAGAATCAGGGCTTAGAAAATCTTGGCAAGGCAGTTCTTTACCAAGTTAACCAAGCCGAAAGTAAGCACGCACAACAATCGCATCAACACGATTTATTACATTCGGCGTTCTGGGTTTGTCTTGAGTTTCGTGATTAAGGCATCAAAATTCAGGTTGGTTTGCATAGTAATAAACGTGTTATGCCAGCGTTGTGCGTACTGAGTCCGAAATTTTTT
>NZ_JARACR010000088.1:0-1173 GCF_028765505.1 Aliivibrio sp. A6
ATTACTTAACCATACAACCCCAAGAGGTCTTTTTACTTGTTCTTTTATCTTTATACTTCGTTGTTTTCAAAACTTACTTGGTCATGTAGCAAGCTACACTCCCTTCGATAAATTTCTTAACGCCTTGTCTAAAAATAAAATTACTACGTAAAACAAATAACTTGAGATCGTATTTCAACTAATCAAGGTTTGAATTCATCACTATTTCTGTAAAAAAGATAATCTCTAAACAGAAAAATGTGAGTTCTGGTTTTTCGCCGGATTCGCTCTTTATCTCTACTTTAAAAAGTAGAAACAAAATAATACCAAGAACACTTGAATGTGTTTTTAATTTGTTTATCTAGGATAAACAAAAGATATTAAGAACTTTTAAATTTTGATTTAACTTAATTTCAGCACTTAGCTGTAATTAAGCTGAATCAGTCAGCTTTCCAAATTGTTAAAGAGCTATATAAAATCATTAACACTGTTAATGATAAAATACTTTTTAAGCATTTTCAGACACAAAAAATTCGAACCTAGATCAATTTCTTGAACTGGTTTGGAATCCTTCCAAAAATATTTAAAGAGTATATCCATATGAAATGGTGGGCGATACCGGGCTCGAACCAGTGACCCCCTCCTTGTAAGGGAGGTGCTCTCCCAACTGAGCTAATCGCCCACATAATATTCCAATTTACTCCTGACTCTATCAGAAATAAACCCATTCTCTGTGGAAAGAATGGTGGGTCGTGCAGGATTCGAACCTGCGACCAATTGATTAAAAGTCAACTGCTCTACCAACTGAGCTAACGACCCATATTTTTCTTCTTAGAGGAGGCAAGTTGTAAGGACGTTTATAGTCTATAAACGACGTCAACTTAACAAACTATAAGGAGAAAATGGTATCCCGTAGGGGAGTCGAACCCCTGTTACCGCCGTGAAAGGGCGGTGTCCTAGGCCTCTAGACGAACGGGACACAACGAAGGTGTTGGACACCTTCTAAATCTCTTTATTTTCAACCTTCGCAATCTGTGTGAGCACTCATGAATCGTAATCTATCGTTTAAGGAGGTGATCCAGCCCCAGGTTCCCCTAGGGCTACCTTGTTACGACTTCACCCCAGTCATGAACCACACCGTGGTGATCGTCCTCCCCTAATCCGAAGAAAAGGGGTTAAACTAACCACTTCTGG
>NZ_JARACR010000089.1:0-1172 GCF_028765505.1 Aliivibrio sp. A6
GTATTTTTGGTAATGCTGGCGCGTTAAGAGCTGAAGTTATTCATGATGCGAACGAATTTGCTAAATCTAAAGGTAAGGTCGCAATACCAGTATCTTCAAATTATACTCCCTTAGGTAATGGTCCAGGTGAGTGGGCATCATTTGAATATCAGTTCCGTGTTGTAAATAAATCAGATGAAGAGGTTGTCAGAACTTCATTGCGAAAACAAGCTGATTACGTTGTTGATAAAAATATAAAAGTTGAATCGACTATAACTAATGGTTCTAACTCAGATATTTACAATGAATTAATTAAAGCACATCAGCTTTTTGAAAGTGGTGTTTTAACAGAAGCAGAATATAAGCAGATGAAAGCTAAAATATTAAGTAAATCATAGGCTTTTAGAAACTGTATAACAAATGCATCAACACGATTTACTACACCCGGCAATCTCAGTTTGCCGGGTGTTTCTCGTTTTAAGGCGTCAATATTAAGTATAATTGCATAGTAGTAAACGTGTTATGCAGGCGTTATACGAACTCTGAGAATGCAGTTTTTGGTTCAGTTCAGCGATTGAACCATTAGTTTTTCAGGTGTGAAAGTAGGGTGGTTTTCCTTTTTCTTTGTTGCCTTTTGGTGTTCGGATTATCAGGTTCGGCATTGAACTATTATTTCCCTAAGTTCAGGCATTTCAGAGGCTACTTTACGCTTCAATTGTTCTTTGGTTATGCCTCATTTTAGCCTGCATCAGTGTTTTCCTCTCAACATTTTCAATCCCAATTGTGGTTAGGATATTTGGTTTATCAGTTCCAAACTGGCTGAAACCAATTCGTGCAAATGGTGTAAGAAAAAGGGATTGTTTCGTTTCACAGTTATTGCTGTTGATTGGATATTTTGCTCGCTTAATTGAGCCAGTCTAATTAAAGTCGTTTAACAGCAAATCTTGGTAAATCAGTTCTTTACCAAGTTTACCGGAGCGAAAGCAAGGCTCGTATAACAAAGCAATCAACACGATGCTATTACACTCGGCATTCGCGGTTTGGAGTGTAATTGGTTTGGAAAGTCGGTCTTTCGCACGTGTTATTGCGGCGTTATACGTTTTCGAGGGAATGAAAAATGATAGTGGTTTACGGAATAAAAGAGAATTTAAATCCAATTAAAGCGAAATTGTCAGACGTGATCCAATCGCAGG
>NZ_JARACR010000009.1:0-126983 GCF_028765505.1 Aliivibrio sp. A6
GTATGAGCCTTTTTGCTATTTGCAGATTGAGAAAAGAGCAGCGGATTCCTCCACCATAAGAACACGCGTGTTGGGAGTTCGAATCTCTCCACCCCTGCCATATTAAAGAAGGCTCATATCGAAAGATATGAGCCTTTTTGCTATTTGCAGATTGAGAAAAGAGCAGCGGATTCCCCCACCATAAGAACACGCGTGTTGGGAGTTCAAATGTCGAATTACTCTTATGTTTAATTATTAATCAAATTCATTGTATTTAGATATGATGGTTTCTAAGGTTACGAACTCTTTATTTCCATGTCTTGTGTCCCAAGCGCTAGATATTGTGATGTGCTTTGCCGAGGCTGAAATTATGTTATCCACATTCCAAGCTAACGTATATGTAACACCATTGGTTGTAATTTCGTCTGACGATGTATTAATTGAATTATAAGTAATAGTTTCACCAGCGCCAGAGGTTGAGCGACTACGAAACTTTTCTAATTGGGTTTCTGCGTTATAGAGAGCTTCAATACTTCTGGTTGCATATTCGGATTTAAGTTCGATAAATGTTTGTAATTTTAATAACCCTAAAGCACCAATACCAATGATGGTAAATGAAATCATGATTTCAAGAAGACTAAATCCTTTTTGTTTAGAGATCATTCCAAGACCCTTTTTGCCAAATGAAATTATTATATTCTTCTTTACGGGCTGCCCTTTTATATTTAAATACGATAGATCCTCTAAGTAATGTCGAGGAGTTTGGAGTATCTAGAATTAATCCACCCGTTGGAACAAAGGCTCCAGCTTGAAAGTGAGAAACTGTCTTTTTATCATCGCTTGTTAGAGTGTTGGCACTAACCATACCATCCCAATTGGTCGTTAAGTCTAGACCTAGTGCATGGTGATATAGGTGATAGACTGATCCATAAAAATTTACAGCACTGAAAATCCCAAGAACGCCATCTTCAACCACAAGATTTCGAGGTGTTTTTGGTAATGATGTTAGTGAATGTCCATCACCGAGGTCACAATTGCCGATTACCCATACTTTATCGCTGCTAGCAAACGCATTAGCAATTAGATCGTCACAATTTATTTTGCTACCACTAATGACGGTATATTCATTTTTTATTTCTGCTAATTTGGAGCGAGGTTTTTGAAAAAACGCCTCAAATGGGTCATAGTGAGTTTCTTGTATATAATCAGAAAGAAAGTTACTGGAGGTCGTTGGATCATCTGTTTTAGATGATATATTAATATTTGATTTTGTGGACGTATGGCATGTTCCTTTATAGCCATCGTATGGGCCATTATCTTCAGGGTTTAGCGTTTTTAATCCAGAACCTGAGAATCGATAATCGATGTATCCAGTATATTTAATCGCAACACATTTATCTTTATCATCAATTTTATCACCTGTAACGTCTGGATAGACATTTAAGGACCCATCTATTATTAGATTACCTCTAGCTTGTATTGCGCCATCCCCATAAGTAATTTTAGGTATAATACTTTTTTTAATCAGCTCTTTATTATGTTGTTCATAGGTTAGTTGATAAGTCATTACTGAGCTTGCTGAAGATACAGCTTTTGCATAAAGGCTCTCAATCGGAGAGTTGATACCGCAGCCGGATTTTAAATTATCATATTCTGTTGAGCTGTTATTTTTTGATAGAAGAGATGGTTCAGTTTTAGTCTCACTAATAAAAGTAAATAAACACTCAATAGCTCCCTCAGCTCTCCAGTGACCTTGTTTTGCTAAAACTTCATTTTGCGATCTTTTGATTTGATAAAAAGTACTTTTATAAGTGCCTAAAGATAAAATTAAAGCAGCTAGGATAAGCAGTGAGGTCATTATTAGAACAACGGCACCTTTTTCACTATTTATCTTCATTATTGCCAATTCCTTTGTTTTGCACTGAAACTCAAGCTTTTTGTCATTGTTGGTATATTCACTAAATTTGCATCAAGTCGAATATCTATAATGGATGACATAGCAGCGCTCGTGACTAGTGGGGTGCTAACTATTGAAAAAGCAGTTACATGTATATTTCTTGAGTCAAAAAGTGAATTGCAATCACCAATTTCAGATATTTCTTTTCGATTATTTATAAGCGTTTTTTCTTCGCAAATTTTTAATTTCTTATCTACTGGAGAGTACTTATATACGATGTTTTGATATGTTTTTTGTGCGCCAGACATTCTTCGATGATATGCAAAACCAACACTGTCTGAGGTTATCTCTATAACATTTACGGCTCCCGATAATTTAATCGATTGTCCATCAGAACCATCGTAGCCAGCTCTTTGGATATCTTCTTTTATTATTTGCATCGTGCTAGTTAAATTTTGTATTAGTAGGAGTTCTAGTCCCCGTTCTTTTGCTACACGTTGACCATTAATAAAAATAGAGCCGACAAGGCTGATAGCAATAACTCCGATAAAGGAGGCAATAAGAAGTTCAATCAGAGAGGCGCCTTGCTGTTTATATTTATGAACAGGAGTTATAGCCATAAAGAGTTCCACTTGTATTGTCGTAGCATATTTTAATTCTGCCTGGTGGATTAGACAGAAGAACCTTTAATTCTTTTGTTGTGTCAGCATTTGGATGGAAGCTAAATGAACCTGGAGCTGGTCGTCCTCGTATTCCTTCAAATTTTGTTTTTTGATGTGTATATGTATGTTTTAAGGTTATGCCTTTGAAGTTACTACCATCTAAATAAGCAATCATATTTCCAGAAAGAGCTGATGAATCTCTTAATGTTAAATTCCATGAACCAGCCTTACTTTCTTCTGTTTTAGGAAATGAAATATGAACCCATAAATCTTTATTTTTTAGTACAGCTTCTGATTTAGCTTGAATTAAAAACCCATTGAGTTCTGTTGCTAAACGTTCCATTTTGACACTGTTATTTATGGTATTGAAGTTTGGGGCTGCAACAGATAATAGGATTGCTAAAACGGTAACCGTAATTAAAAGCTCTAGTAAGGTAAACCCGCGATTCATCTCTCAATTTCCTTTGTAACTTATTGATAGAGCAGCAATAATGCTTGCGAAAATTATATCAAGTATTAAAAATATAAAGATGCTATATAGAGGATAAATGGAAATGATTCTAATAAATAAATGTAATTCTAAACGTAATCATACAAGAGGTATGACATTGGTCGAATTAATGGTTGTAATTGCAGTTATAGGTATTTTGTCTGCCATTGCTTATCCTACATATACACATCATATTTTAAAAACGAATAGAATTGCAGTATTGGCGGACATCGCAAAGATTCAATTAGAAATCGAGGAGAAGTATATAAATAGTTATTCTAGTATTGCATCATCAATAGTCAGCGGGGGAACGTGTTCTTTTTGTAGTACGCAATTAGATAAGTATACGTTAAGTTTCGAGGATTTGACCGCTACGACCTACACAATTAAAGCTGTACCTAAAAATGAACAACGAAATGATACCTGTGCCAGCAATACCTATAATGAAATTACGCTTAATCAGTTTAATGTGGCAAGCCCTAATGAATGTTGGTAAATAAAGGTGAGTATTTATAATAACCCACCTTTTTATTCATTAATCACCCAACAAAAGGCAGTAGAGCACCAGCAGCAATAAAGAAGCTAACCAATCCAATAATAGGAAGTTTCAATACCTTTAACAATGCAAAACCAATGATAACTAAAGCCATATCTAAACCAGAATTTACAGCACTGGTAAAGACAGGATCATATAAAGCAGAGATCAGTAAACCTACAACGGCAGCATTAATCCCAACAATTGCCCCAGAAAGAGCTGGTTTTTTAGCAAGCACTTGCCAGTGGTTAAATACCCCAAGAACCAATAAGAAGCCAGGTAAGAAAATAGCAACAGTTGCTACTAAAGCACCAAGAACTGGTTGCTCACTCCATAGCTCGTAACCTAAGAAAGTAGCAAAGGTAAACATAGGGCCAGGAACAGCCTGGGCTGCAGCGTAACCTGTTAAAAAGCTGTCAGTACTGACTTGGTCGCCAACAATATTTTGTAGTAATGGTAGTACAACATGACCGCCACCAAATACTAAACTACCGGCTTGGAAAAAGTCTGAAAATAAACCAAGTAGTGGTGAATGGCTGATAACTGCTGGTAATACAAAAAAGCATAAAGCAAAAATAATGAGAGGGAGCCAATTGATGCCTTTTGAGTCTTGTTCAATTTGCTCTTTATCATCTGATTTTAGGTAAAAGCGTCCAATCAGTGCTGCAATCAATAACGCGATTAATTGAGTGGTGATAGATGGCACAACAAGTAATAATGTTGCTGTCATTATACAAAGTAGGATCGTGAGTTTATCTTTACAGAAGCTTTTATACATCCCCATAATAGCATCAGCTACGACGACGACAGCGAGTAGTTTTAAGCCATGAATAACGCCTTCAAAAACAGCATTACCAAAAAATGAGTGACTGATATTCGCAAGTAATACCATGATAAGAATAGACGGTAATGTAAAGCTAATTGAAGCTAATAAAGCACCTAAAAGACCTTTGCGGTGGTAGCCTAACGCGAAACCTACTTGGCTTGAGCCCGGACCTGGTAAAAATTGACTTAATGCGATTAATTGAGCGTATTCTTCTTCACTAATCCATCCACGTTTTTGAACAAATTCATTTCGAAAATAACCAATGTGAGCAGCTGGCCCACCAAAGCTTACCCAACCTAATAAAAAAAATCGTTTAAATATTTCAAACATAATCTACTCAGCTTTTGATGTGTGATCCAATTTTGGATATTCAATTTTGATGAGTTCAAGATTACGAGTTACTATAAAATTATTCAAATCGATTATATTACTATTAACTATGAATGAAATTAATTGGAAGGCGGTAGACTTAAATTTATTAGTCGCTTTTAGCACTTTAATGGAAACCAAAAGCGTTTCACTAGCTGCAAATAAATTGTTTGTGGGTCAATCAGCGATGAGTCATAGCCTTGCTCGTTTACGTGAACTATTAAATGATCCTTTGTTTGAAAGACAAGGACATCAAATGATCCCTACAGCAAAAGCGATTCAATTATATCCTTTAGTTAATAAAGTATTACAAACGATCTCTGGTGATATTTTAAAGGTGGATACGTTTGAAGCGAGTGAGTTTACTGGTACTTTTAAAATAGGGATGACGGATTACGCAGAGCTTCTTTTTGCCGCTGATATTTTTGATGCCATTCATCGATTAGCACCAAATGCACAACTTTGTTTTACTACGGTAGATAAAGCTAACTATCAAGATCGTTTTGATTCAGAACCATTAGATCTGGTTATCGGAAGTATGAAACCTGAGTTGAAAGAATTTCAATATCAAACGTTATACACAGAAAAACACGTATGTATGTGGGATGGACAGCGGCACCCGTTTAGCACGCCAATCAGTCTTGATGATTATATTTCTTTGCCTCACGCATTAGTCAGCCCTGATGGAGCATTAAAAACAGGGGTAGATAAAGAGTTAAAAGCGTTAGGTGTGAATCGTGCTGTTAGCGTGGCATCTAAACATTTTTTAACCATCAGACATTTAATGAAAAAAAGAGATTTAATTTGTGTGGTACCTGAGTTGATGGCTCAATTAGATCTTTTCTCTGAAAAATTAGTGCATTCAGAGCCTCCAATTAATGTGGGGGAGTTTGATATTCAATTGATTTGGCAAACAAGAAATAAAGAAAACAAACGCTATCAATGGCTCAAAGAATTACTTATTCAAACCATTGAAAAAAGCGTGATTACTTATAGGACATAAATTCTGTGCTTTTGGGATTTAATTGTTATCGCCCAAAAGCGTCTTTAATTTTTTCATCGGTTTTATATTGGCTTAGCGCATAAACCGACCAAATAGCTGCAGGGATCCAACCGATTAAAGTTATTTGTAAGATAAGACAAATGATGCCGCTAAATGGACGACCTATCGTGAAAAACTGTAACCAAGGCAGTAATAAAGCAAGTAATAGTCTCATTGAGTTTCCTATATAAATAAAAAATGGCCAGCAACTATTTAGTTACTGGCCATAATACTATCTTGGTCTTAATGAATAGAGCATGAATATACTCAGGCCATTAGACTAAAAATTAGTTATTGCTGTGCAATTCGCTATTTAGTTCAACCGCAGATTTATTCGTTAAACATTCGATTTGACCAGTGATAGAGTTGCGACGGAATAGAAGGTCTGTTTTACCAGCAAGATCACGAGCTTTCGCAATTTCAACTTCTTTGCCTTGATTATCTAGCATGCTTACTTTTGTGCCAGCAGTAACATATAGGCCTGATTCAATCGTACAACGATCACCCATTGGGAAACCAAGACCGGCATTAGCACCAAGTAGACAGTTCTCACCAATAGAGATAACCATCTTACCGCCACCAGAAAGTGTACCCATGATAGAAGCACCACCGCCGATATCTGAACCATTGCCAACAACAACACCCGCAGAAATACGGCCTTCAACCATGCTAACACCCGTAGTACCAGCATTAAAGTTGATGAAACCTTCGTGCATAACTGTTGTTCCTTCACCTACATGAGCACCTAGGCGAACACGTGAAGTATCAGCAATACGAACACCAGTAGGAACCACGTAATCCACCATTTTAGGGAATTTATCAACGCAATCTACAGTTAGTGTTTCACCAGCTAGGCGAGCTTCGATTTGACGATCAGCAAGTTCAGGTAAATCGATTGGACCTTGGTTAGTCCATGCGATGTTATGTAGAAGACCAAAGATACCATCAAGTACAGTACCGTGTGGTTTAACTAAACGGTTAGAGATAAGTTGAAGTTTTAAGAAACCTTCAGCAACTGATTGAGGTTGCTCATCAGTCGCTAGCACAACAAGAACAAGAGGTTGTTTAGATTGAACTGCTTTTTCTGCAAATGCTGCGTTTGCAATATCGCCGTTTGCGGCAAATGCATTAGCAAGTTCAGTACAAACTTCAGAAGAAATTTCGATAGCTTGGTTGCCTTCAGCATAACCACTTGCTTGAGCAATAGAGTTAACTAGTGCTTCAGAAGGGTTTAATACTGGGTGTGGGAAAAATGCTTCAATGATTTTATTGTCGCGGTTTTTTGTTGCGGTACCAAAGGCAAGAGCAAAATGAGCCATGTAATGATTCTCCATTTCCATATAATTATGAGTATTTAAAAATAAATCTTACTTCACATCATAAAGAGAGTTGCTGTGATATAGAAGGGCGAAAGTAAGAAATATTTACGATGCAGGGAGAAAAAGTGTAAGAAAAGGGGATTAATCGTTAGGGAGTTGAAAATAAAATAGCAGCTCACTAAGCTGCTATTTATATTTTAAAATGTGTTTTTTGTAGAATTAAGCCGCGTCAGACTCTTCGTTTTTTACTGCTTCAATCTTTGCTTTTTTAGGTGCTGGTTTACGTTTAGCACCAAGAGCAACAAGCAGATCTTCTTTATGTTTTGCAAGATATAAAGACATCTCTTCTTGTTTTGCTTCATCTTCAATTAATTCACTTTCGCCTAGAAAAGTAAAAATCTCATCTGCGATATCAAGCATTTTGTCATAAGCATCGGCTTCCGATTTAGAGGTAAAAGTCATCTTCTCTTCTCCGTTGCGCTCAACTACATATTTGACGATAACAGCCATGGTCGTCTCTCCTATTTAATTAACTGGTGTTTTATACAGTAAGCAGGCTTATGTGTCCACTTAGAGAAACGAAAGTTAGATAGAGTTAACTTTCCTCACAATAAGCGAGGAATTGTTGTAATAAGGGTGTTTGATATTTTTCTTTATGAAGTAGTAACCAGTATTGGCGAGTTAATCGTTTTTCATAAGAAATTTTAACTAGGCGTCCATCATTAATGGCATTTTGTGCTGCGAGTTGAGAAATACATGCTAATCCCATGTTTTCAGAACAACAATTAATGATAGCCTCAGTTGTATGAAGTTGTAATGATTCATGCCAATCATTTAAATTAGCGGCGATATGATTAATAAAATATTCACGGCTACCCGAACCTTCTTCTCGTAGTAACCATGTCGAATGATCTAAATCATCGAGAGATACTTGATTCTTAGTTGCCAAAGGATGAGAAGGGGCGCACACTATATACATATCGTCAGATTGCCACTCAATCATATTTAGTTTGGGATGATGCGCTTTACCCTCTACCAAACCGATATCAAGCTGAAACTCTAGCAGTCGATTAATAATTTGTGCAGTATTTGAAATAAACAGTTGCTGAATATCGCAAGGGTGTTGCTGCTGAAATTGACTGAGTAATACCGGCGCAATGTGATTACCAATGGTGTCACTAGCGCCAATGTTTAAGGAACCCGTCAACTGACTATCTGCCGTAAATTGGTGCTCGATAGCCTCTGCTCGTTCTAGTAATTCGTCTGCTAAAGGAAGAAGTTGGCGGCCTTCACTATTTAACACTAATCGATTATTTACACGGTCAAAAACTTTGTAACCAAGGTTTTTCTCAAGCTCAGAAAGCGAAAGGCTCACTGCAGGCTTAGTGATGAAAAGTCGCTCTGCTGCTTTAGTCATTGTTTTTTCTTGGGCAATAGCAGTAAATACATTGAGCTGTTTTAGTGAAATTCTCATGACAGGAAGTCCTAATAAATAAACCTTAAGTCGTTTAGTTAATATTAACGTAACCTTAAGTTTA
This sequence comes from Aliivibrio sp. A6, assembly GCF_028765505.1. Lineage (NCBI taxonomy): Bacteria > Pseudomonadati > Pseudomonadota > Gammaproteobacteria > Vibrionales > Vibrionaceae > Aliivibrio > Aliivibrio sp. A6. The sequence goes on from NZ_JARACR010000009.1 coordinate 8,658, forward strand.
TTCAAATTTTATTAATGCTTAGCAAGAAGTAAAATAGCTTCATCGTTAAATAGTAAAGAGAACAATGTCATGCTTAATTACACAAAACAAAAAGTAGCAGGTGCTCCAACGCCAATGGCAGGGTTAGCTCTTGGGATTGCAAGTCTAGGTTGGTGTTGGGAAAATGCATTGCCGCTCAATGGCTATGCGCAATGGATCTCAGCAGCAATCGCTTCAGTATTATTACTGGTATTAGCGATTAAATTTTTATTACACCCAACGGTATTATGGAGCGAACTTGCTCATCCTGTTGTAGGTAGTGTTGCTCCAACTTTTGCTATGGGCACAATGGTGGTATCTAGTAGCATTGGTCATTTTTATCCAGCGGCTGGGGATGCGTTATGGCTTGCTGCAATCGCACTTCATATTATTTTCTTAGTCTCTTTTATTTACCACAGAGCAAAAGATTTTGAATTGCATCATATGGTGCCTAGTTGGTTTGTTCCACCAGTAGGTTTAGTGGTTGCTGATGTTTCTTTTTCAGGTAATCCAGCATTAGCACCTGTCGCACATTGGGTTCTTATGTTTGGTTTGGTTATCTATGCAATCATGCTACCAATTATGATTTATCGTTTGATTTTTAGTCATGAAGTACCGGATGCAGCAAAACCAACCATCGCAATCATGGCGGCACCAGCAAGTTTATCGTTAGCAGGTTATTTAACGGTGACAGCTTCACCATCACCTGTGATTATTGCACTTCTATTTGGTATTGCTGTGTTAATGACAAGCGTAATTTACATGGCTTTCTTTAAATTAATGAGATTACCATTTAGCCCAGGTTATGCTGCATTTACCTTCCCTATGGTGATTGGTGCAACGGCATTATTTAAAACCGCGAACTGGATGCTATCTCAAGGTGTTGCTACTAATTATGTATACCAAGTAAGAACATTGGCGGTAGTTGAGTTAGTGGTTGCTACTTGTGTCGTGAGTTATGTCGCTGCACATTATTTAGCGCATTATCGTCCAATTACTCGTATGGCAAATCGTTTAGTAAGTCCTAAACATGCACACTAATTAATACGCTTTTTTTCTCTTAAAACACATCCAGTTACGTTAAGCTATAGAGACTTTCATTTCTTTATAAGCGAGCTGGGTGTGTTTACTGTTTATCATTCAAATCAACTTGATGTTCTTAAATCACTTGTCGTTGAATTAATTCGTCTTAACCCTCTAGATAACCCATTTGAGCATGAGCAGATCCTCGTTCAAAGTCCGGGCATGTCACAATGGCTTAAAATCGAACTCGCAAAAGAGTTAGGTATTGCCGCTAACCTTACTTTTCCTCTTCCTGCTACTTTTATTTGGGATCTGTTTACTCAGGTACTTGATGATGTGCCAAAGCGCAGTGCTTTCCATAAAGAAGCGATGACTTGGAAGATAGTGACATTATTACCTGAGTTATTAAAACAAGATGAATTTGCACCTCTACAGCGCTATTTAGAAAATGATGAAAACCAACTTAAGTGCTACCAATTAGCTGCAAAAATTGCCGATATCTTTGACCAATATTTAGTATTTCGCCCAGAGTGGATCCAAAAGTGGGAAGCGGGTGAAGAGGTCGTAGATCTCGAAGGTGAACACCCTTGGCAGCCTATTTTATGGCGAGCGTTATATGATCAAACCTTAGCGCTTGGTCATTCGCCTTATCATCGTGCCAATATGTTTGAACACTTTATTGAAACGTTAGATAACTATTTGCAAACGGGCACCTTGCCAAAAGGGATGCCTAAGCGTTTGTTTGTGGTGGGCATTACTTCACTTCCTCCTCGTTATTTAGATGCGCTTGCGGCGTTAGGTCAGCATATTGATGTGCATTTAATGTTTACCAATCCTTGCCGTTATTACTGGGGAGAAATTCGAGACAGAAAATACCTTGCTCGTTTAGAAGCCCGTAATCGCCTGCAAGTTAAATGGCTAGATGATCATAGTGAGCATATTGGTGATTCCGAACAATTAAAAGGATCGCTTGATGCGAATTTTGAGGATGAATTACATACTTCTGAAGTGGGGAATTCTTTGCTTGCCTCGTGGGGGAAATTAGGCAGAGATAACCTTTGTTTATTATCAGAAATGGAAGCACAGGAGATTGATGCCTTTGTCGACGTTGATAACGATAATCTGCTGCACTCCATTCAGTCTGATATTTTAAATCTTGAAGAGCGCAGTCGTGATGATGTGCTTGATAACAGTCAGCATAAACAGTCAATCAGTTCTAATGATCGTTCCATTCTTTTGCATTCGTGCCATAGTCCAATGCGAGAGGTCGAGGTTTTACACGATCAGTTATTGGATATGTTTGCTAATGACCCAGACTTAAAGCCGCGCGATATTATCGTGATGGTGGCAGATATCAATGTTTACAGTGCAGCGATTCAAGCGGTCTTTGGTAATGCGGCTTTTGACCGTTATATTCCTTTTGCCATTTCAGACCAAAGTGCCGAGCAAGAAAACCCAGTGTTGTTGGCTTTTATGAGCTTAATGGCGCTGCCTGAGAATCGCTGTGGCCTTTCGGAATTATTGAGTTTGCTTGAAGTTCCTGCGGTAATGTCTCGCTTTAAATTCAATGCCGAGCAATTTGAAATTGTGAAACGCTGGGCTGAAGAAACCGGTATTCGCTGGGGATTAGATAACAGCACATCTGCACAGTTTGATCTTCCTGAACACAATCAAAACTCTTGGTTATTTGGTATTCAACGCATGTTGCTTGGTTATGCGATGGAGCAAGGTGCTGGGCTATTCGAAGGCATGGCGAGTTACGAACAAGTGCAGGGCATGAATGCGGAAATTGCCGGTAACTTAGCGCAGTTTATTGATCAGCTTTTGACTTATCAGATCATCCTAGGCCAACCGCATACAATTACGACATGGCGAACCACCATCAACCAATTAATGGATGATTTTTTAGATGTTGAATTAGAAGGTGAATTGGTCGTTAAAAGCATTCGAGATCAACTGCAAAAGCTAGAAGAGAACTTAGAAGATGCGGGTTTTGATGCATCAATCTCTGCACCAATTATTAATAATTATCTGAAAAATAACTTATCTGGCGGTAAAGCGAGTCAACGATTCTTAGCCGGGCAAGTTAACTTTTGTACTTTAATGCCAATGCGTTCTATTCCATTTGATGTGGTGTGTTTGCTTGGGATGACGGATGGGTCTTACCCGCGAACCATGCCTGTTGAAGGTTTCGATTTAATGCAAAAACGCATGAAACCGGGTGACCGTTCACGTCGAGATGATGATAGATATCTGTTCTTAGAAGCACTGCAATCGGCAAATAAAGCATTTTATTTAAGTTATATTGGGCGTTCAATTCGCGATAACACAGAAAAAGCACCGTCAGTATTAGTCAGTGAGTTACTTGAATATTGCCAGCAAGGTTATTGCCTAGAGGGAGATAATGAGTTAAATCCTGAAGCATCCGCAAAACGCTTGGTTAAGCAATTAACCATAGAACACCCTCTGGTTCCTTATAGCCAACAAAGTTTTATTGGTGATAACACAAGCTATGCAAGCGAGTGGTTACCCACAGCTAAATTAGAAGGGGCCGCGGCACCTGAATTTCAGACTGCGCCATTAGTGTATGCACCCGAAACAAAAGAGCTAGAGTTGACTGAACTGCAACGTTTTTGGCGTTTACCTGTCGCTTATTTCTTTAATCGTGGCTTAAAAGTATTTTTTGAAACGGTAGAGAATCGAGTTGAAGATGATGAGCCATTTACCATCGATGGTCGTACTGGCTATGGTATGAAATCGGATCTACTGGAGGACTTATTGGCCTATGATGATCCTAACCATATATCTCAAATCTCTCGTGATTTTTATCAGCAGCAAAAAGCCCAAGGAAAATTACCGATTGGTAGTTTTGGTGAGATAGCTGCAGATAAAGAAGTGAACACCGTTAAAGATTTAGTGACCCATATTCAACCATTAACGACGTTACCATTAGACGATCAAGAAGTGCGTTTACGCTTTAGTTTCCCTCATGGTGAAATGGAACTGCAAGGTTGGTTAAAACAGCGTTATCAGGCAGGGATGCTGCGTTATCGTGGCGGTAAAATTCGTTCACATGAAGTTTTAGCAACCTGGATTGATCACCTATGTTTGTGTGCTATGGGCCAGCAGCAATTTACTCACCTATTTGGTACAGATGCAATTTATCATTTTGAAGCTATTGAGAAAGAAAAAGCGTACCAAGAATTAGAGACTATATTAAGCCTTTATATTTCGGGTAACTGTGCACCATTGCCTTATTTACCAAAAGCGGCATTAGCAGGGCTTGAAGCGCATTTTGATAAAAAAGGTGTGTGGAGTGATGACGAAGAAACGCAACAAAAAGCCCTGAAAAAAATGGCAGATGAATACAATGGTACTCGTTATGCGGGCGAAAATAGCAATGATTATGTCATGCGTATGTGGCCAGAATGGAATGATGATTTTGGTCAGGCTATTTTTGATAATGCTCAAAAGGTGTTACGCAATGCATTGTTGCATAGCGAGAAAGAAAAGTTATAAAGGGTAACGGTGGGTCATCAGTAGAAAGTAGGGTGGCCGCCAGTAAATCATTTTTAGTGTAGGGCGTTCGCTGTACGGCCACAGGTCAGAGGTTGACCGAATCCTGATTACAAGTGCACATTTAATGAGCTCTTTGTAATACCAATTCAGATATGCAGTTGTTCAGATTATTGCGCAGGAAAAATTGATTAAAATAAGGCATAAATTGAAGGAACTAGTGGGTCTAATTACAAAATTTATAACGCAATTATAATCGATTTTAACAAGCAAGAATGAGCGATTGCTTATTTGAGTTGGTATAATTTGGCGCTGAGTGTAACAAAGCATAAAAAGTGAACCGTGAGAAAGATCTCACATTGATAGCTTTATTAATTTTATTATCGTTGTTCCCAATGAATTACGATATGGATCACACAGATATCTTGTAAAAACAGGATGTTGATGTTTAAAACGGTGATGTTCGATGACGACAATCGCAGCTCCAAATCAATTGAATGCAATGACGTTTCCTTTGCATGGGACACGTTTAATTGAAGCTTCAGCCGGTACTGGTAAAACATTTACCATTGCCAGTTTGTATTTACGTTTATTGCTGGGACATGGCGAGGAAAATAGCCGTCATAGTGAAGAATTAACCGTAGATAGAATATTGGTAGTAACTTTTACAGAAGCGGCAACGGCTGAGTTGAGAGAGCGTATCCGAGCAAAAATACATGATGCTCGTTTAGCGTTTGCTCGTGCTGTTCATAATAATGATTATAAGAGCGGTGATCCGGTTATTGATCCACTGTTGGCTTCTATTGGTGATCATAAATCAGCTGCGCAGATCCTTTTGAATGCTGAACGCAGCATGGATGAAGCTTCAATCTTTACCATTCATGGTTTTTGTCAACGTATGCTAACTCAAAATGCCTTTGAGTCTGGTGCGCAATTTGAGAGTGAATTTGTTACCGACCAAGCGAAATTAATGCATCAAGTGGCTGCGGATTTTTGGCGTCGCAGTTTTTATCATCTACCAAAAATGGTGGCTGAAAGTGTTTATGATTGTTGGTCAAGTCCATCTGCTTTATTGGGTGATATGGGCAATAGTCTTACCGGTGTCCCAAAACATTTAACCGTTGAGCCTCTTGAGAGTTCATTAGAAGAATTTTGTCAGCAAGGCATTGCTCGTATTGATGAATTAAAAAAACAGTGGTCAGCACATTGTGTAGATTTTGAAGCCTTGATCTCAGGTTCGGGTGTGGATAAACGCAGCTACACCAAAAAGAATTTACCTAATTGGTTAGAGCAAGTGTCATCGTGGGCCAATAACCCAACCACCTCATTGCAAGTACACGATAAGCTAGAAAAGTTTTCTCAAGAATTATTGATTGAAAAAACCAAAAAAGGCGAAGCTCCAGAGCACGCCGTATTTACACTCATTGATGATTTTTTGGCTCAGCCATTAGAAATCAAGCAGCCACTACTCTCATTAGCGATTCATCAATGTCGTAAAACTTTGCAGCAAGCGAAAGAGCAAAAAAATTGGTTATCGTTTGATGATTTGCTTACTCAATTATCTCAAGCGACAGAAAATCAAGAGAACGCCTTATTGCTAGAAAAAATCCGTGAGCAATATCCAGTGGCGTTGATCGATGAATTCCAAGATACCGATCCGCTGCAATATTCGATTTTTAGTACGCTTTATCAAGATCAGCCACAGTGTGGTTTATTTATGATTGGTGATCCTAAACAAGCGATTTATGCTTTCCGTGGCGCAGATATTTTTACTTATATTCAAGCGCGTCGCCAAGTTGCAGATCATTACACCTTGGATACTAACTGGCGCTCAACCGCAGATATGGTGTCGTCAGTAAACCGTATTTTTGAACATGGCAAACAGCCTTTTTTGTACGACGATGATATTCCGTTTTACCCAGTAAAATTCAATCCTGTTAATGCCGAGCAAAAATCATGGGCGTTAGAGAATCAAACTCAACCCGCGATGACCTTTTGGTTGCAAGAGAGTAAAGATGGTAACCCGGTAAATAAAACCAGTTATCAGCGTGTGATGGCAGAATCAACCGCTGCACAAATTCAAACTATTTTGACTGGGGCGCAACAAGGCTTTGCGTATTTACAAAACGGAGAGAAAAAACAAGCCATCAAAGCGGGTGATATTGCGGTTCTGGTTCGTACTGGTAAAGAAGGTAAATTAGTTCGTGAAGCCTTATCAAAACAAGGTATCGCCAGTGTTTATTTATCTAACCGTGATAGTGTATTTTCTTCTCCATTAGCGAAAGATGTATTGCGTTTATTACAAGCGGCAATGACACCGACGGATGCGCGAGCGGTTCGTTCAGCATTAGCATCGTCATTATTTGCTTATACTGCGGATCAATTGCACCAGTTTAATGTCGATGAAATGCAGTGGGAGCAAGCAGTTAATGAGTTTCGTGCCTATCGTAAGCATTGGCTACAGCGCGGTATCATGCCGATGTTGCATCAAATCATTACCCAACAAGGTATTTCAGAGCGTTTATTAGCTGAAAATGGCGGTGAACGTCAACTGACTGATTTATTGCATATCGGCGAATTACTGCAACAAACCAGTCAAACTTTAGACAGTGATTATGGTTTATTACGTTGGTTGTCTGAGTCTATTTCAGAACCTAATGGTGATTCAGAAGAGCAGACGGTACGTTTAGAATCAGAGCGTAACTTGGTGCAAATTGTCACGATCCATAAATCGAAAGGATTGGAATATGACTTAGTCTTTTTGCCTTTTGTTTGCTCATATCGTGCGATAGACAAAAAAGGTGAAGTCAGTTTTTATGATGAAACGAATCGTTATTCGGTGCTAGATTTACTAAAAGAAGATGATTCTGTCGAAAAAGCAGAGAAAGAGCGTTTAGCCGAAGATTTACGTTTGATTTATGTAGCGCTGACTCGTGCGGTTTATGCTTGTTATATCGGCATGGCTCCTATCACTAAAGGTATTTCTAAAAAACCACCAACGGGTGTGCATTTATCGGGGTTAGGTTATCTCATTCAACAGGCAGACGAATGTAATGTTGAAGAGCTGCAAGTCTGTTTAGAAAAGTTGATTGCAGGCAATTCGCCTATGGTGATCCAATCACCTCAAACCATCACCGATGAGCTGTATCAAGAGGTTCAAGATGAGCATATTGAACTGTACGCTAATAAGTTAATTGAACCTGTGAAAAGTAATTGGTGGATGACCAGTTATTCTGGATTAGTCAAACAAGGCAATCACCATAATGATGCTTCATTAGAGCTTATTAATTTAGATATCGATTCAGCAGAAGATAAAGACGATAAAGAGTTGGATTTAGAGCCTGAACGCACCATATTTACTTTCCCTCGTGGAGCGAGAGCGGGTACGTTTTTACACTCATTGTTTGAAGAGGTTGAATTTACTCAACCAATTAACAGTGAAGAAAATACGCAAATCATCATTAAGCTACTAGAGAAAGAAAATTACGATGTGGAATGGCTAGAGGTCGTTCAAAACATGATGCAACGAGTGTTAGATTGTCCACTCGATGGTGAGAATTTACGTTTGGCAAGTAAAGGCCCAGCTCAACGCTTGGTTGAAATGGAGTTTTTACTTCCTATTAAATTACTGAACTCAAGTTTAGTAAATAAAACCATAGCGAAGCATGATGAAGTGTCTGCGAGAGCGGGGGAACTTGGCTTCTCGACCGTTAGCGGCATGCTAAAAGGCTTTATCGATTTAGTGTTTGAGCATGAGGGCAAATATTACGTTCTCGATTGGAAATCAAATCATCTAGGAGACTCTCCAGAATGTTACGGTGGCGATGCCTTAGTTGAGGCAATGCGAGATCATCGTTATGACTTCCAATACCAGTTATATGCTTTAGCGCTTCATCGATTCTTAAAAAGCCGTATTTCTGATTATGATTACGATACCCACTTTGGTGGTGCGTATTATATTTTCTTGCGTGGTGTTGAAGAGACACATGAAGGGCATGATGCAAATTCTAACGGTGTATTTTATTCAAAACCGAGTAAAGCTTTGTTAGAAGAGTTAGAGAAACTGGTAGATGGAGAAACAGTTGATGCTTAAGCAATTACAACACTTAATGGATCATGGCGTGCTACGCCCTTTGGATCTTCAATTTGCCAAGTTTATCGCTCAGCAAGAAAAAAACAGTGATAGTAATTTACTTATGCTGCTATCAGCCATTACGAGTCATGAGCTAGGTCGTGGTCATGTATGTATTGATATTGAGCAGATAGAGCAAGGGGAGCTCTTTACTCTTCCCGCAAAATATCGTGATGCGCTATTAGAGTTAGTCCCAGAAAGAAGCGCTTGGGCACAACAATTAATTAATGCATCAACCGTCTCAAATGGCACAGAGGCAACTCCTTTAGCTTTTGATGGTACTCGCTTGTATTTACAACGCTACTGGGCATTTGAGCAACGTGTGTCTAACCGTATTACTAAAGCTGCTCAAAGTGTGGCGGTAAATCCTCAGCTATCGAATACATTGAATGAGTTGTTTGCTCGTCAGTATCATTTTTTATTTTCAGCATTAAAAAAATTAGAGAATAACAATCAAGTTTCTCGCCAACAATTAGTGTGCGATATGCTTGATGTTGTGCAATCAGATGATCTTGATTGGCAGGCGATTGATACGGTGTTATTAGCCGCGACCAAATCTTCAGAACTCGAAACGTTAGATCAATTAATTCCAAATAGCCACTGTGTTAATTGGCAAAAAGTAGCAGCAGCAGTGGCGTTAACTCGTCGATTTTCTGTTATTTCTGGAGGTCCAGGTACGGGTAAAACAACCACAGTAACTAAGCTTTTGGCCTCCTTAGTGACGCAAGCTCAGCAGGATAATAAAAACATAGCGATTAAACTGGTTGCGCCAACGGGTAAAGCCGCGGCGCGTTTGACTGAGTCCATTGGTCAGGCGGTACAATCCATTGGTTTAGCACCAGAAGTGAAAGAAGCGATCCCGACTGATGCGAGTACACTGCATCGACTGCTTGGCTATATTCCCAATCAAGTGGATTTTCGTCATAACAAATCCAACCCGTTACATCTTGATGTATTGGTGGTGGATGAAGCGTCTATGGTCGATTTGCCTATGATGGCTCGATTGCTCGATGCGGTACCTGAACACGCACGTGTTATTTTATTGGGCGATAAAGATCAACTCGCTTCGGTTGAAGCGGGAGCGGTGTTAGGTGATATTTGTCAGTTTACTAAAATGGGTTACAGTCAGAATCAAGCTCAGCAATTATCTCAACTAACTGGCTTTAATCTACCGGCACAGTCACATAATAACGCCGTTGCAGATAGCTTATGTATGCTGCAAAAGAGTTACCGTTTTGATGCGCGTTCAGGTATTGGACAACTTGCCAAAGCCATTAATGAAGGCAGTAAATTTAAAGTAGAAGCTGTATGGGCCAAAGGGTTCTCAGATATTCGTTTTCATGATTTAAGCAATGATAGCTACAATGCAATGATTACAATGATGGTCAATGGTTATCGCAGTTACTTAGGTCATATTCACGCAGGTGATAAACCAGAAGTTGCATTAAAAGCCTTTAACCAAATTCAATTATTGTGTGCAATGCGAGAAGGGGATTTCGGCGTTGTTGGTTTAAATCAACGTATTGAAAAAGCGCTGAAGAAATCCGATTTAATTCCTCATGGTGATGAAATTTGGTACTCAGGTCGTCCTGTCATGGTGACGCAAAATGATTATGGTGTCGGTTTGTATAACGGTGATATTGGTATTGCGATGCCAGATCCTGTTGATCAGCGTTTACGTGTTTATTTTGATATGCCAGATGGTTCAATTCGTGGTGTGTTACCAAGCCAGTTACCTGAGCATGAAACCGTTTATGCCATGACGATCCATAAATCTCAGGGCTCTGAATTTGAACATACAGTATTGGCGCTACCCGCAGAGTTTAGTCCAATCTTAACGCGTGAGTTAATTTATACAGGTGTGACTCGTGCGAAGAAAAAGCTCGATCTGTTCGCAACAGAAAAAGTGGTGGCTCGAGGTGTTATGGTTAAAACTCAAAGAAATAGTGGCTTAACATCATTGATGAGTTAAGCAAATGACAGTGGTTGATAACGTAAATATTAACCGCTGTATTATTTCATATACGTAATAATGATTTTCTTCTTTAGCTCTAGTAAAGAATAAATAAATGCTTATAATTACGCCTCTAAAATTCGGAAGGAATGCCGGATATTCTGTTTTTATTCCAATGTTATAAATTAGATGATTGATTACATTGGGTCTAAGGCGTTCACTTATATGTTTAAGTTACTTATTTCAATGCCGCCTGCTATGGCGCTTATTATTGCTATTATTTCAGAAGTGATAGCTACCTCTTATATTCCTAAAACAGAACAATTTACCAAATTAACGCCAAGCTTAATTGTTGGTGTTGGTTATGCTATTGCATTCTTTTTGCTTTCAATTACTGTCAAAAGTATGCCTGTTGGAATTGTTTACGCGATATGGAGTGGAGCTGGGATTGTCTTAGTTGCGGGTATCGGATATTTCGCTTATGGGCAAAAACTAGATTTACCAGCAATAGCAGGAATAGCTCTTATTCTATCTGGTGTATTAGTCGTTAATCTATTTTCTAACACTGCTGGTCACTAGAGTTTAAGCTTACTCGTTTTATAATAAAGGCCGTAACGGAATCACTCCATTGCGGCCTTTGTTTATTATTGAGTCTTTAATACTAAAATTTTCGATTTACGCTGAAAGTTGTACAGTTTCTGCTTTGTCATTGGTAAGTGTGAAACCTCTACCTCAATAAAACCTTGCTCTCTAAACCAGTGAAGGCTGCGAGTGGTAAGAACAAAGAGTTGTGATAATTTGAACTGTTTTGCTTTAGTGCGTAAACGGTTAAGTAAGGTTACACCACGGTCACCATCTCGATAATCAGGATGAACAGCAACACAGCCCATTTCTGCCATTCCTTCTTCTGGGAAAGGATATAAAGCGGCGCATGCTATGACCAACCCATCTTTTTCAATAATCGTAAATTGTGCAATTTCTTGCTCTAACTGTTCACGAGATCGGCGAACTAAAATACCTTCTTCTTCTAATGGACGAATTAAGTCTAATATGCCACCAATGTCATCAATTTCAGCATCCCGAACTTGCTCAGAGCTCGCCATTACCACTTGAGTACCAATACCATCAAAAGAAAATAACTCTTGAATTAACGCCCCATCTTCTTTGTAGCTAATTAAATGACTACGAGGAACCCCAGCTTTACATGCAGAAATCGCCCCTTTTAAAAAGCGCATTGTGCCCGTGAGTTTTCCATTTTCTGGTGTTAATTCTTTTTCAAGACGTTGAAGGATCTCTTCAGCTTCACTTGGAAATAACTCCGCTAAAATTTGTCCTTTTTCATTGAGAACCCCTTGTTCTGAACAGAAACCAATGAGCTTGTCGGCATTTAAACGGATAGCTAACTGAGTGGCGACATCTTCTGATAAAAGATTAAAACATTCACCGGTGACAGAACTCGCAACCGGGCCAAGTAGAACAATAGATTGTTGGTCTAACATTCGATTGATCCCTTGGGTATCGATTCGACGAACACGGCCACTGTGGCAATAATCAATACCATCATCAACACCTAGAGGCTGAGCAATAACAAAATTGCCGCTGATAACGTTAATTTGTGCTCCTGCCATTGGCGTATTATTTAAGCTCATTGAGAGGCGAGCGGTAATGTCGAGCTGTAATTGTCCTGCTATCTGCTTTACAAGCTCTAGCGTTTGCTCATCGGTAATGCGTATTCCTTTATGGAAAGGGGCGTGATGTTCTGTTTGCTTTAGTAATGAACGCATTTGTGGGCGAGTGCCATAGACGATGACAATTCGTAACCCTAATGAGTTAAGGAGGGCGATATCATTAACTATATTCGCAAAATTAGGATCGGCAATGGCTTCCCCACCAAGCATGATGACAATGGTTTTTCCTCTATGAGCATTGACATAGGGAGCTGACTGGCGGAAGCCTTTTACTAAAGCAGTACTACGAAATTTCACTATACATCATCCATGAGTGATTTTTTATGTTGATATAATGACTAATTATTTTTCTATCTACAAGCGTTTAGTACAAGGTCACATAAGTTTCGCTTAATATTTTTAAGATTTGCCGATATGCTTATTACATACGTTGTTTTTATTAGGCCACATCATGAGTCAAGCTCAAGAAAAAGAGTTAAAGAAAAGAAAAATTCGGCTATTAGTGTTAATTAGTTTTGTTGCTATTGGATTAGTTGCTTCAGTTATTGCTGGTATGTACAAATCGGGTGCTTTTGCTCAAATGCCAGCATCTCAATTATATGGTAAGTGGGTTGAGCAGGGGGTTCCAAGCTACGCTCAAGACAGTTTTACTATTAGTGCTGGTGGTGTTTATACCCATGGTCGTTTAATCAATACTAAATTTGACTTTGATGGAAGTGAGTTAAGCTATATCCATGGTGAAATGACTTATGTGTATCAAGTTGAAGACGATGACGGCGCTCAATTACTTCGTATTAAGCCTACGCATTATAAATCGACTTTCCGTAAATTATGATTCTGTAAGTTCAAGGTGATGTTATTCGTCACCTTGAATTTATTCTTTATCTGCACTTTCCTTCTATATCGTGTCAAGTTTTGTCAAAATTATCCTTTTCTTACATTTATTGCAGTGTAAGCAATTGCTCTCTCCTTATTTGTTTGTCATTCTTCTCGCATTATTTATCAATAAGGTTTTATTGTGTTTCGTAAATTTTCTCTTGTGTGTGTTCTTCTGGCTTTAGCGGGTTGTGCTGATCGTCCTACTGAACGAGCTCAGCAATATTTAGATGGTGGATTCAGTAGTAACTTAAATGAAGTAAGTGAAATTCATTCTGATAAGCCTTCTGATTTTAGTGCCTTTAAAAAACAAAGTGCAGAGGTAATTAAGCGCTCAGAGTCAATGTCATTACGTTATGAAGAGTTGTACGTACAATTACAAAAGTGGATTGATGAAAGCTCAAATCCTGCTGAACTTTCAGCTTATGGTATTCAATTTGCTCAAATGGGTGGTGGTGACAAAAAAGGTAATGTGATGTTCACTGGTTATTTTTCACCAGTGATTGAAATGCGTCATACGCCAAACGAAACGTTTAAATATCCTGTTTATGATAAACCTGATTGTGGTTCTGATTGTCCAACCCGCGCCGAAATTAATGCAGGTGCATTATCTGGTTTAGGTTTAGAGCTTGGTTATTCTGACAATATGATTGACCCGTTTATTATGGAAGTTCAAGGCAGTGGTTTTATTCATTTTGGTGATGATGACAAACTAGAGTATTTTGCCTACGGTGGTAAAAATAACCATCCGTACGTAAGTATTGGTAAAGTATTGATTGAACGTGGCGAAGTTGAACGCAAAGATATGTCGCTAAAAGCAATTAAAGAGTGGGTTGCTAACAATGATGAAGCCACCGTTCGTGAATTGTTAGAAACCAATCCATCTTATGTGTTCTTTTCACCACGAGATGCGCACCATGTTCTAGGAACCGCAGGTATTCCTTTACTTGCTGGCGCTGCTGTTGCTGCTGATCGTACTTTATTGCCTATGGGAACCCCAATACTTGCTGAGGTACCTCAATTAGATAAAGACGGTAAGTGGACGGGTAAACATGTGCTTAAAGTATTATTGTCGTTAGATACTGGTGGTGCAGTTAAAGAAAACCATTTGGACCAATATTACGGCATGGGAACAGAAGCTGGCATCGCTGCTGGTCACTTTAAGCATTTTGGCCGCGTGTGGAAGTTAGGTTTAAAAGATTCTGAAACTGAAAATCCATGGGAAATGCCTAAAGCAAAATAATGTGTTAGTCACTTGTATTGCTTAACACTTGATCTTCTAAAAAAGAGTGCGTATAAATCGTGCTCTTTTTTTGTTTTTGAGTAAGGTAACCCCATGCGCGAATTAACCACTCCTGCTTCTGAAAGTTATGACCAACGTTTTGGTGGCTCTCGCCGTTTGTATGGTAATAGTGAAGTAGAAATCATGCGTGCAGCTCATGTATGTGTCGTTGGTATTGGTGGTGTGGGCTCTTGGGCTGTAGAGGCGCTAGTGCGTACTGGTCTGGGTGAAATTACGTTAATCGATATGGATGACGTATGTGTTACTAATATTAACCGTCAAATCCATGCGATGACCGGTACGATTGGCCAAAGTAAAATTGAAGTCATGGCGGAGCGCATTAAATTAATTAACCCTGAGTGTAAGATTAATTTAATCGATGATTTTATTACCCCTGAAAATCTATCTGAATATATTTCTAAAGACTTTGATTACGTGCTTGATGCTATCGACAGTATGAAGCCTAAAGCGGCATTACTGGCGTATTGTAAGAGCAATAAGATTAAAGTGATCACGACTGGTGGTGCGGGTGGTCAAACAGATCCGACTCAAATTCAAATCACCGATTTAACTAAGACAATTCAAGATCCACTGGCTAAGAAATTACGTGATACGCTGCGTCGTCACCATAATTTTACTAAGAACCCTAAACGTAAATTTGGTATTGATTGTGTGTACTCAACTGAGCATTTGAAATACCCACAAGCAGATGGCTCGGTATGTGCGACTAAAGCAACTGCTGAAGGACCTAAGCGTATGGATTGTGCGAGTGGTTTTGGTGCAGCTACGGTGGTAACTGCGACCTTTGGTTTTGTTGCGGTGTCGAGAATTGTAGAGAAGTTGATTGAGAAACACGGTAAATAGGAACTAGGTTTCAGGACGGTCGCAAGCTCCCTCAAGGTTTCAGGTATAAGCGCTATTATTCCAATGCTCTCCCTGAATCCTTCAAGCGAAGCGGCCTTAAGCCTGCTCTATTAGTTCATTTATCGTTTCAATGATCGCCTTAAGTCCATTACCACGTGATGGGCTTAAATGTTCAATTAACCCCAATTGAGCAAAATACCCATCCATATCAAACGCCTTAATCTCTTCTGCCGTTTTATTATTAACCGCCGCCATTACTAATGCGATAAGCCCACGAACAATTCTTGCATCAGAATCAGCACAGAAGAAATAAACGCCATCAATGACTTGATGTTGTAACCATACTTTACTTTCACAACCAGAGATCGTTACGTTTTCCTGTTGTAGCTCTTCAGGCATATTAGGCAGTTTTTTACCTAATTGAATTACGTTACGGTAACGGTCTTCCCAACCTTTAGCGTTACTCATTAAATCAAGTACTGTTGAGTGAGTAATGTCAAAACCAAAAGGTGACGATGGGAATGTAGACATAAATAAAATACCTTAAATTTGAGCTTATACCAATCCGGATAAGTAGTTGAACAGATAATTGCGTAGGAAAAATTGATTAAAGCAAGGCATAAATTGCAGTAACTAGTAGCTCTAATTACACCTAATTTTTGCAATAAAAAAGTATAACGCAGCTATAATCGATTTTAACAAGCAAGAATGATCAAATATTTATGTGGATTGGTATTATAGCATATCTGCGGCTTTATTTAGCGCGTCGATAAAACGTTGAACATCTTGTTTTGTATTATACAAGGCAAATGAAACGCGTACAGTACCCGTTAACCCTAATGCATCTAACATAGGATGAGCGCAGTGATTACCTGAGCGAACGGCAATGCCTTGTTGATCAAGTAGAGTCGCTATATCTTGGTGGTGGACGCCATCAATAACAAAAGAAAATAGACTCGCGTTATCTTGTAAACCGATGAAGCGTAAGTCCTCAATATCTTTTATTCCATCGATCGCCATCTGGCGAAGTTCATTAATATGAGTATTAAGATCATCATGGGCGAATTGCTTAATCCAGTTAATTGCTGTAGCAAAAGCAATCGCACCAGCAACGTTTGGTGTACCAGCTTCAAATTTCCCTGGGAGCTCTGCAAACGTAGTTTTTTCAAATGAGACTTTCTCAACCATTTTACCGCCCCCGTGCCATACAGGCATAGATTCCAGTAAATGCTGTTTGCCATAGAGAGCACCAATGCCCGCTGGAGCAAATAATTTATGGCCAGAGAAGACATAAAAATCGGCATCCATTGCTTGAACATCAATATCATGATGAACAATCCCTTGAGCGCCATCAACAACAACAATAGCACCCACTAAATGTGCTGCTTTAATAATGTCATCAACGGGATTTAATGTACCCGTTACGTTAGTTACTTGAGCCACAGCAACAATTTTGGTGCGCTTGCTTACCAATGACTCAAATGCATCCATATCTAATGTGCAATCTGGCTTCATGGGGATTTTTATGACTTTGGCACCGGTTTGCTCAGCAACGATTTGCCAAGGAACAATATTGGCGTGATGTTCTAATTCGCTAACTAAAATTTCATCATCAACTTGTAGCGTGCTGCGAGCGTAAGTTTGAGCGATTAAATTAATGGCTTCTGTTGCCCCTCGAGTCCAAATTATTTCTTTACTGCTTTTTGCATTAATGAAGTGTTGAATGGTTTCTCTTGCTTGCTCAAATTGAAGCGTCGCAGAGGCAGTTAGGCTATGGCTACCACGATGCACATTGGCATTACTTTTTTGATAATAATCTTGGATTGCACTTAATACAGCTAATGGTTTTTGTGTGGTTGCCGCACTATCAAAATACGCAATAGGTTGCTCATTTATTTCTTGTAATAGAGCTGGGAATTGAGAGCGAATAAGTTCAACATTAAATGCAGTCATAAGGATTTTCTTCATTGGAGTTAGCAAACAGAGGAATGATGCGGATTTCTGCCTCGTAAGTCAAAATTACAGACAAAAAAAAGCACCGTATTAAACGGTGCTAATATTTTCTTAACCAAAAGGTCAAAAATACAGGAAATAATTGGGTATTGTTTACAAATACTTTGGAACCAATACTCGGGCTCTAATCGTCGAGCCAATATGCAAACACAACATGCAGTTTAGAGGCATGAAAAAAATACTCAGGGAGGAATATATGTCTTTGCTCTAAACTACGGGGCTAATAGTAGGTTTTATCTGGTAGTTCGGCAATGGACAATTTATAATACGAGGCATTAAAAAAACTAATGGTTCAGAATGTGAGTTTTTATGTCTCGAAGATTACCACC
Organism: Aliivibrio sp. A6; assembly: GCF_028765505.1. Lineage (NCBI taxonomy): Bacteria > Pseudomonadati > Pseudomonadota > Gammaproteobacteria > Vibrionales > Vibrionaceae > Aliivibrio > Aliivibrio sp. A6. The sequence continues at coordinate 26,353 of NZ_JARACR010000009.1, forward strand.
TTTAAATTCTTTACGTGTGTTTGAAGCGGCAGCTAGACACTTAAGCTTTACTCGTGCAGCGGAAGAATTGTTTGTTACTCAAGCGGCAGTTAGCCACCAAATCAAAGCGTTAGAAGAATTTCTTGGCTTAAAGTTATTCCGCCGTCGTAATCGTTCTTTGCTTCTTACTGAAGAAGGTCAAAGTTACTTTCTAGATATTAAAGAAATATTTTCTTCGTTATCAGAAGCAACAGATAAAGTATTGGAAAGAAGTGCCAAAGGCGCATTAACCATTAGTTTGCCACCAAGTTTTGCTATTCAATGGTTAGTACCAAGATTATCGGATTTTAATAATCAAGAACCAGATATTGATGTGCGCATTAAAGCGGTTGATATGGATGAGGGATCATTAACAGAAGATGTTGATGTTGCTATCTATTATGGACGTGGAAATTGGCCGGGTCTTCGTGTGGAACTCTTGTATCAAGAGCAGCTTTTACCACTGTGTTCACCTCAAGTGCTACTGAACGAAAAGCCATTAGCGACCATTGATGATTTACGATTCCATACATTATTACACGATACTTCTCGTAAAGACTGGAAGCTGTTTGTAAAGCAATTCGAATTAGCGGGAATGAATGTAAATCAAGGTCCTATTTTTAGTCATTCAACGATGGTGTTACAAGCTGCTGCACATGGTCAAGGTATTGCGTTAGGTAATAACGTACTGGCTCAACCTGAACTGGATGCAGGTCGCTTAGTCGCTCCATTTGAAGAAGTGCTAATCAGCAAAAATGCATTTTATTTAGTATGCAGTGAAAAGCAGGCAGATACAGGCCGAATTGCTACTTTTAGAGAGTGGATTTTAAGTAAAGCTCGTAGTGAGCAGGAAATTGTCGATGATGAATAGTCGTCAATGTTTACTTATTTCTAGTCTTAGTGGAGCGCTAGCCGTTGGCTTAGGCGCTTTTGGTGCTCATGGTTTAAAGTCAGTTTTATCACCTTATCTTCTTGATGTGTATGAAACTGCAGTGCAATATCAGATGTGGCATACCCTTGCGTTGTTTGGGTGTGGAATTTTGTTGAGAAATTCATTTTCAAAAGGGGTATCATACGCCGCCTTGCTATTTACCATTGGAATGCTATTTTTCAGTGGAAGTTTATATGCGTTAGTATTCACTGGAATAAAATGGTTTGGTCCAATTACTCCATTAGGTGGATTCTGTTTTATTATCGGTTGGTTAACGCTGGCTGTTTCAACTTATCGTTTGACTGAGGTTTCAAAGTGAAACAAGTAATGTTCTATTGTCGCTCTGGTTTTGAAAAAGAGTGTGCAGGTGAGATCCAAGATAAAGCCACTCAACTAGAAGTGTTTGGTTTTCCTCGCCTAAAAAATAATACAGGCTATGTGCTATTTGAATGCTACCAGGAAGGCGATGCAGACCGTTTAATTCGTGAGATTAAATTTAATGAGCTAATCTTTGCTCGTCAAATGTTTGCGGTTGCTACAGAAGTAAGCGATCTACCAAAAGATGATCGTATTTCTCCAATTCTTGAAGCGTTAGTTGATGTTGAAGGAATGCCTTGTTGTGGTGACATTCGTATTGAAACACCTGATACGAATGAAGCAAAAGAGCTATTGAAGTTCTGCCGTAAATTTACGGTTCCAATGCGCCAAGCTTTACGTGGCAAAGAGATGCTTACAGCACGAGATTCAAATCGAATCCCTGTATTGCATGTTTGCTTTATTGCTCCTGGTCACTGCTACATTGGTTATTCTTATACTAATAATAACTCTCAGTTCTTTATGGGTATTCCGCGTCTTAAATTCCCTGCTGATGCACCAAGCCGTTCTACATTGAAACTGGAAGAAGCGTTCCACGTATTTATTCCACGTGATGAGTGGGATACTCGTTTGGCTTCTGGTATGTGGGGCGTAGATTTAGGCGCGTGTCCAGGTGGTTGGACTTACCAACTGGTTAAGCGTTCTATGTTTGTTCATGCGATTGATAACGGCATGATGGCTCAAAGCCTAATGGATACAGGCCAAGTGAAACACCACATGGTTGATGGTTTTAAATTTGAGCCACAAAGAAAGAACGTAACATGGCTAATTTGTGACATGGTTGAGAAACCAGCTCGTGTTGCGCACCTTATGGGTGAATGGCTAATTAAAGGTTGGGCGAAAGAAGCGCTATTTAACCTTAAATTACCAATGAAAGGTCGTTACGATGAGGTTCTTCAAGATATTGAAAACCTAAAAGATTTCTTGAAGAAAAACGGTTTCCAATACAAGCTTCAAGCTAAGCATTTGTATCATGACCGTGAAGAAATCACTGTTCATATCCAAGCGATTTCAAATATTTCTCCACATTAATATTTCGTTATACAAATATTGATGTAATCCAAATTATTGAGAAATAAAAAACGCCCGCTGATGTTGATAATCAGTGGGCGTTTTTATTTATCTTCAACAATGGTTATTCGGTGTTGAGATTATTTAGGTGCGATGTTGAATATGGTGTGCTTTGGCGCAAAAAAACTGTTTGTCATCGTACTGATAACCACATCAAATATAGCCATCTTTCTTTTGCAGAAAAGCACATTATATTCATGATACTTGGTAGTCCCTAGTCCCTTTCTCATATCGTATATCTTGCAAATTAAACCCAAGCTCAATATCCGTTCTTAACCCCGCAACCTGACGACATAAAATAGCGGTTTCATAATGCTCATCAAATTTCTTACGGTATTTTTTAGGAAGATCTTCAGACTCGTTTGCGGCCTCAATTGTTGGGAATTGAGTTAGAATTTCTAACGCTGCTTTTGGGCCAACTCCCGGAATACCTGTGATTTTACTGGAACTGATCCCAGCTAACCCCCAGTAATCAGCCAATTGTTCAGGCTTTAAACCAAACTCTTTTTCTACAAAAGGAGCATCTAACCAGCGATGTTGGAAATAATCTCGAATACGTAAAGTAGGAGAGAGTAACTGACAGTAGCCTTTATCGGTAGAAATGATCGTAACCTGTTCATTATGCGCAGCAACTTTATTGGCTAGGGTGGCAACCAAATCATCGGCTTCATCACCGTCAGATAACAGCGAATCAATCCCTAATTTCCACCAGGCTTCTTGAATTTCATCCATGCCTTTTTGTAATGCTTCAGGCATGGGTTTTCTATCTTCTTTATATTTAGGGAGGATCTCTGCACGCCAGCCTCGATCTTGGAGATGATGATCAAACACAGCAATGATATGAGTGGGTTCTGTTTCTTTTAAGATGCGGTTGATAGTGCGAGTAGTGGTGGTAATAACCGCTTGAATGTCATCTTGATTCGGTTGAGCGGAATGAACGCGACGAATGAGGTTTAATGCGTCAATAATAACCAGATGAATTGCCATAACGTATTCATTCCTATATATAAAAAAAGAAAAAGCCTACGCAATGTGCATAGGCTTATTATTGTACGTTAGTGAAGGTGAAATATTCCAGCCCTAATCAACAACGATTTTATAGCAAGGTTCATATTTAGAACCAGGTAGCTTCATTCGGCCCTGTTTTACAAAGTCTTGCAGTAGACGATCCATCTTTTTCATTAAGTCAGGATCACCGTGAAGCTTAAACACACCGTGCTTTTCTATTTCAGCAATGCCTTCTGCTTTTACATTTCCAGAGACAATACCAGAGAACGCTTGGCGGAGATTGGCAGTAAGACTTTCAGTCGGTTGGTTTAGATGCAAATCAAGACCAGCCATTGCTTCATGAGTTGGTTCAAAAGGTAATTGGAATTCAGGCTCAATTTTTAGTGCCCAGTTGAAGCTGTAGGAATCATCCGTTGCTTTACGGTACTCTTTTACTTTCTTGATACCATGATTAATAATAATTGCCGCTTTCTCTGGATCACCAACAACGATCTCATAATATTGAGTCGCTTCTTCACCTAAAGTATCACGGATAAAGGTGTCAATAGAGCGGAAATAATCTTCGCTCTCTTTTGGACCAGTAAGAACGATAGGCATCGGTTGCTGACGGTTTGCTGGGTTCATCATGATCCCTAAGATATAAAGCAACTCTTCAGCTGTTCCCGGACCACCAGGAAAAATAACAATACCATGAGCCATACGTACAAACGCTTCTAAACGTTTTTCGATATCAGGCATGATAATAAGTTCATTGACTATTGGGTTTGGTGGCTCAGCGGCAATAATCGAAGGTTCTGTTAATCCAACAAAGCGGCTATCAGAATAACGTTGCTTAGCATGACCAATTGCAGCGCCTTTCATTGGGCCTTCCATTGCACCAGGGCCACAGCCAGTACAAATATTTAATTCTCGTAAACCAAGTTCATGGCCCACTTCACGAGTGTATTGATATTCGACAGGATTAATTGAATGTCCGCCCCAACATACCACTAAGTTAGGCTCAATACCGGTATGTAGCGCTTTTGCATTACGTAAAATACTGAATACTAAGTTGGTTAGGTGAGTGGCTTTAGTGAGATTTAATCGATTGTGATCCGCAATTTGCATGTTCACATACACCATGTCGCGTAACACAGAAAATAAGTGCTCTTGAATGCCTTTGATTATAGTCCCATCAACGAATGCGTGTTCTGGTGGGTTATTTAGCTCAAGTTTAATTCCGCGATCTCGACGCGTAACAGAGACATCAAATGACTTATATTTATCTAATAATTCTTTTGAGCTGTCAGTATGACTGCCTGAGTTTAATACCGCTAACGTACAGTTCCGATACATACGATAAAGTTCACTAGAAGCGGTTTTCTTTAATTGGTCAACTTCTAATTGTGATAGCAAATCCATGCTACCTGCAGGACTAATATGAGTAATCATATAGCGCCTCCCTAGCTGTTTTTATTATTGTTTAGTTATTAAACTTACACAGCAATGGAAGGATTAGCGAGGAAAATAAAATAAAAATGAGAGGTTTTTGAAAGTATTACACTAAAAATAACAAGAATTTGGCTAATTACAAATAAATGAATTGCTCTTTTCCTTTTGATTTTTGCTTATAAAGAGCATCAATGGTTCGTTTAATCACTTTTTCAGGAATATCACTGTTGGTAAACTCAGAGGAGCATACTGATACCGTGACTTGAACGTGGTCATTTTTAAATTTAAATGGCAATTTTGAAATGGCTAATTGAATCGCCTTAAGCTTCTTCTCTCGTTCTTCTTTATTGGTTTCGGTAAATAAAATTAAGAATTCTTCACCGCTAAATCGAGCAACAAAATCGGTATCTGTTACTTGATTTTCGATGGTTTTTGCAATAATAGTAAGTGCTTTATCGCCTGCTAAATGGCCAAAACGTTCATTGATACGTTTAAATTGATCAATATCGATCATTGCTAAAACAAGAGAGTGCTGATGACGAACCCAACGTTTATATTCTAGATCTAAACGTTCATGCATTGCTGCACGGTTATATACTTTAGTTAGGGGGTCTCTAAATACACGTTGCTGTTGATCACTTAACTGGCGACGGTACTCAAGAGTTTCTTCATATAAATTATTGAGTTTTTTTGTTGTATATTCATGACGTTCAAGCAGTGCTGCCTCACGCTCTTGCATTGCGCTATTTCGTTCTGCTAAGTCATTCATTTCATTAAGTAACATTACCATCTTAGCTTTGTGTTCTTGTTCACTTGCTTTCTTATCTAATAGGTTTTCAGCTTGTTTAATTAGAAGTGAATACTCTTCATTAAGTAAAGAACGCTGCTCTAAGTAAGATTGGCCTTGGCTTTGATTTTGTTCGCTCGTTTTGATGATCTGTGCGACTTGAGTATTCATTTCACCAACGAATATCTGTGATGCTTTACGCTCGTTGTTTGTACCCTCAAGAACCAATTGCAGTGTTTGTAGTGCTAAATCAATCAGTGAGACGGCATCGGTACCAGTAAGAAGTTTACTGCGGATTTCTAATAATTTAGTACCAGAGGTATTATTAAAATCCAGTTCAGAAATAAGATGTTGTAACTCATTACTTAATTGTTCTTGGGTATCACTATCAATCACTTCGTTACTATTAATTTCAGAAGAGAGTTTCCCAACAGAAATAAATTTAATCGCTCGTTCATAAAGTTCAACTAATCGGACAATACGTTGAATGTGCTTACTACCATCGTGAGAAGGGTACTGCAAAAGAGAGCGAAGATCGCGTTTAAGTCCAGCAGGTAGTCCAGCCACTCGTTGTAGTGTTTCGCCACAATAAGAGATATGGTCTTCCATTACCGAGTGCTCTTTTTGAACATTCATCTTGTAGCGATTAATGAGCCTTTCGAAGGTAGCGATTTGAATAGTTAAATCTGATGTATTTTCAACTTGTTCTATACGAGTTGCTAGATCAACGATTTCTTTATCTAGCTCACTGTCATGATGTTTGCAGGCAGCACAGAAACGTAAAATAATACGTTTTAGAAGCAGTATTTCGCGGCGTGATTTCAGCGTAGTATCACGGTGTGATAGACGTGTTTGATTCAGCTGCTGTTTTAACTGATTTAATTCTGAGGCAACAATGGAAACTTCAATCATAATAACCTAGGGGATAACTCAATATTTATGTAATGTGTCAAAGTATTGATATTGTCAATAAAGCGATAATAACAAATTTATAATTAGCAAGCTAAAAAAAGTATAACATTTTCTTATCTTTTAAACATTTACGTCTGTTTATTGTTAAATCTGTGAGGTGTTATCCAGATTTATCTTTAATGTATTGAAGTCGTTACTTTTATTAGACCTTGATTAATGGCTTGTTCACAAGCTAATTGTATGTTGTTACTAGCAAAGCTAGCAGCTGGCGCATTATCTATTGCTCGGTAATGTACCCAATGGCAGTTGCTTTCTTTCGTACTCATTTTACAAGCTGTATTGGTTGCCATTAATAGGATATCAATAAGTTCACGGTCATTGATGGCGGTGTACGCTCTTGGTAAGAAAGGGTACTCAACCATACCTATGTTAACTGTTTTATCTGTCATTACTTTAGAATCAAAACGATGAATCCACTCTTGAATGGTTTCAGCCATTTCTTGAGAGTTTGATGTTGAATCAGATTTATGTTCAATATAAAGAAAACTAGCGTCAGAAAAATGATAGATACGGCTTGGCAAACTTACGACAGTCGACAAGTAATCTCCGAATTCCTTTTCAATCGATAAACCTTCTTGATACCCATGAGTAAAATATAAATTTTGTAGCATTGGTATATGAAATAAGGTAAATCGAAGTCTATCGCTTAGAGGTTCATTAATCAGTTCACCTAAATGCCATTGCTCTATGTTTGAGCTACTTTGTTGTAATGATGATGGCAGTCTTTCCGTTAATAAGCGGAAGTTTCGTAAACCACTTCTTGGGTGGGTATAGTATTTATTTAATAGAAGATGCAAACGCTTCTTCAAGAAACGATTAACTTGCTGTTTTCTAAAAGCGTAGATCGAAATAACGGTTAATAAAACGAGTAAAAAACCTGCAATCTTTTGTATTTTACGGGTTTGCAAATTATTCTCTTTTAATTTTAGCTCTAATCCTTGGTAATGCAGTGATTGCTCAATGATGCTTTTTTGTTGTCTAAATACGTCTTCATTTATTTCATTTTGAACCGCCTGAATAGAAGAGTTCAGTGTTTCGAATTCACGTTGCGCCTTCAATGCTAATTGGTATTTCCCCATTTTTTCATAGGTTTTGGAGAGCAATTTTTGAGACTGCAGTTTTAATAAAATATTGTTGTCTTTTTGGCTGTATTTGATGGCGCTATGAATTTGCTCAATTGCCATCTCTGTTTTATTTTGGACAAGATATAACTTCGCTTGTAATAGTGCAGCGTTTGCTTTTTCTTTGGGCAAATTTACATATTCATTAAGATTATTTGCTTGTTTTAAGTAATGCTCACTGAGTGCGTAGTTGTATAATAGAAAGTAAGTATTGGCGATATCTAAACGTAATGAGATTAATTTATTTACGTTATTTTTCTCTTTCTCTTGGTCAAGTGCATTGAAGTATTGAACTAAGGCTAAGTTAAATCGCCCTTGCTTTAAATGTATTTTCGCGATCAATATTAAAACATTGGAAAGCTGTTTACTGTTGTTATAACGTCCATAAAATTCAGCCGATTGTGAGGCGTGTTCTAACGCTTTATCAAGTACCTTTCTCTCAAAGAATAATTGACCAAGTAAATAGTTAGTGGTTGCTAACTGACCACTTCTGTCGGCCTCAATGGATTGCCAATAAGCACTTAATAGTTCAGTTAGAGCTTGATCAAATTGTTTGTTTTTTAAAAAATATTTCCCATAAGAAATATGATAAAAAATCATACTGCTTGGGTCTTTAAGCGCAATACCGTGAGACATAGCTTGCTTGTAATATTGCTGTGCTTTGCTGTTATTTCCTTGCATCGATTCAACTTCTGCATGGATTAATGCCAGTGCAAAGTAAAGCTTTTGGTGAATCGCTATTTGCTTATCGTGTTGAGTTAACTCTTGTGCGATATCTTCTAAAATCGCATTTGTTTCATCAACATCTTGAGTTAAGTTCCACCATAAACCTGCATAAATAAGTTTTGACTCAAGATAACCTGATTTTAAATTGAATTCTTTCGCTAACGAAATAGCTTGTTTGATCGCTTTAATTGACTTTCTATTGCGGTCAAGGCGTTTATTAGCAAGTGCTTTAATTTGAAATGCTTCTACGGTACTAATGGGAGTTCTAATGGTTCGTTCAGAATCATTATTAATGTGAATTCTATTTGGATCTTGTCCTGGGGATATTTGACGTTGCTCTAGGTATTGCTCAGCAATTGTTCGTGATTGCTCTGGGTTCGTATCTAGCAATTGATACGCGTCATTCAATATAGGCGCAGAGAAAAATTTAGCCCAAGATGAAAGCGGGAAAAAAAGAAAAATAACAAGAAGGCATTGGCGCAGAGACATGTAAATATTCCATTAAAAAGCAACCGTTACATACTAGCGATGTCGCGGAATTTGTCTACTAAGAATAGACTTAGTAGACAAAATTGAATGCTTTTTTATTGACGAGCTAAACGGAGGTTGTGCTCTGGTTTTTCTAAATGCGAACTACGGAATGGGTTAATATCCAAACCGCCACGACGAGTATAACGGGCAAATACCGTTAACGAATTTGGCTTACAGAATTTCATGATATCAGTATAGATACGCTCAACACATTGTTCATGGAACTCGTTATGCTGACGGAACGAAATCAAATAACGAAGCAGTTTTTCACGGTCTATTTTATTTCCGGTATAACTGATCTCAACACTGCCCCAATCCGGTTGATTGGTGATTAAACAGTTAGACTTCAATAAATGACTATGCAGTGTTTCTTCTACAACGTCATCAGATGTACTTGATTCTAAATATTCAGCATCAAATTCATAGTTATCAATAACGATATCTTGGTTATCTATACATTCACCAGTCATATCAACAATAGGCTGTTGAGAGTAAGCTTGAACGGGATGGATCTCAACCTTTACCTCACCGCCGGCACAGGCACTTAAGTCTTTAATTAAGGTGCTTGTAACGTCATCCCATGATGCAAATTTAGTTTGATTAAAGCTATTTAAATACAGCTTAAACGACTTTGACTCAACAAGGTTAGGGCTGGTTGCGGGCAGAGTGACATCACCAACCGCTACTTGAGGTAAACCGTTTTGGTTTAGCCAAGATAGTTCATAAAGCGTCCATACGTCACAACCCTGAAATGGCAGCTCATTACCTAAATCAAGATCATCTCGGTTTAAACTACGAGGAACGGCTTGCAATAATTCAGGTTCATAGTTGTGTTTGTATTCGGTTTTTTGGCCAAGAGTCAGAGATTTTAGCTCATCAGCGTTGGTGTATTTAGTCATATTGAAAATGCCAAAAGTAGATTAGAATAAGAATAACGGAGTAAATCATCATTATTCATTTAATATCGCTTAGTTTACTTTAATTTTTACATTATTAGGAGAATCGAATGCCACTTTCGGTAGAGCAAGCGCTTGCTAACTTTAGTCAACGTTATGTCGAAGCATGGAAATCAAAACATAATAGCCTTCCGATGAACGAAGAATTAGTGGGATTAGCTTCTCCTTGTATTGATGAAACTCGTGATTTAGAAGTGTCATGGCAGCCTGTTAATCGTGATGAAAGTATTCGCTTAGTTAATATCGAACAAGGTATTGAGCTTGATCTGCATGATGATTTTCATGCCTTTTATGGTGCCCAATTCAGTGCTGATATGATGGCTAAATTTGGTGATATAAATATTGAATTACTTCAAGTATGGAGTGATGAAGATTTAGAGCGCTTACAAGGCAATATGCTAGGTCACCTTGTGATGCAACGCCGATTAAAATTAGTCCCAACATTATTTATTGCCGTCACCGATGATGAAATGGAAGTGATCTCTATTTGCAATCAAACGGGTGAGATTATTCTAGATACGGTAGGAACGAAAAAGAGAACCGTATTGGCAGCAACGATGGTTGAGTTTTTAGAAAAACTAGAACCTGTCGTTGAGTAAACTGATTTAAGTAAATCGATAAAATCCCCAAGATGTTAGGAAAGAAGCGTTAATGTTTGTAACTGAATTAGATTTTGAAGTCTATTGCGATACCTCTATGGCGGCAGTAGAAAAGGCCATCAATTATTGTTTAGATTGTCTGCGTTATAATGGACAAGTGATTGGTCGTGAGTTGCCCGTTGTTATGAAAGGAACAAACTTTGTTGCTCGAGTGGTTTGCCCTGAAGAAGATTCACTCCATCCTGATAATCATAGTCCACAAGTAAAACTGGCATTTAAACAATTAAGTGAATTTGGGTTGTTGCAACCTAAAGTTAAGATTGTTGGTCAAGATATGAATTCTGATCCGAGTGATGAGAGTGAAAAAGTAAGTTGGCAAATTCTTTATACCAGCCACTTACATACTTGTTCCCCGATCCGTCATGGTGAGACATTTCAGCCAATCCCTCTTTATCGTTTACCTGCTGTTGCTAATGGCGATCAAAAACAGTTTATTAAATGGCAGGAAGATTGGAGTGCTTGTGATCAATTGCAAATGAATGGGTCTGTTGTTGAGCATCCGTCTTTACATGAGATAAGTTCAAGTAAAAGTCATTTATTTAAGCGTGGTTGGGATCTGTGTCGTCGCATGGCTGTGGTTAGTGGCATCCCAACTTATTTATATATTTATCGTGTTGCTGGTGAAAGTAAAGAAAAAGAGCAAGCGCGTAAATGTCCAGTATGTGATGGTGATTGGGCGTTAGCAGAGCCTATCCATGAAGTCTTTGATTTTAAATGCGATGAATGTCGATTGGTCAGTAATCTGTCTTGGGATTTTAAAGACTGATTATGAATTAACTTGGATATAGATAAACTAATGGGAGCTCACAATGAGCTCCCATTTTTTATTTTAACTTTCTATTTTTTATCGATTTATTTTTTAAATTTAGCAAGAATGCGATCTAGTTGATTGGCAAATTCACGTCGGTCGGTTTGCGATAGAGCAGCAGGACCACCAGTTTGAATGCCACTGGCACGCATGGTCTCCATAAAGTCACGAATGTTCAATCGTGCTTTAATAGTTGCTTCTGTATAAAGCTCACCACGAGGGTTTAATACTTGCACTTTCTTAGCGATTAACTCTGCTGCCAGGGGAATATCACCACTGATCACCAAGTCACCTGCTTCCGAGCGTCTTACAATTTCATCATCAGCCACATCAAAACCCGATTCAACTTGGATTGATTTAATATTTAAAGCAGTTGGTACAGGGATGTAATGGTTAGCAACAAAAGTCAGTTGAATACCAGTACGTGTAGCGGCGCGACAAAGTACTTCTTTGACGACTTTTGGACATGCATCAGCATCTACCCAAATTTGCATTATTTATTCTCCAGAGCGGCTAAACGTTGTGATAACTCTTTTACTTGAAGTTCAAGTTGAGCAATACGTTCATCTGCTGTTAATGGGGTGTCTTTGACTTCAATCTTAGGAATGCTTGAAGTGGATTTAAAAGATTTAACTGCAGTAATAATGGCTGGCATTGGTACTTGAGTAGTCAATCGTGAGCGAACAAGAGCCGTTGTCGGCTTTTTTCCTTCATCAGTTAAATCTTGCAATATCTTTTGCAGTTCATCCGTTACGTTTTTCATTGTGACGTCCTATATTTCATCTGAGTCCATAATAACTAAAGATGTACACTTCTACTATAAGAATAAATACGTGATCTAGATCTCTCTATTTAAATAGTGGATCTTAAAGGTGAATAGAAAAATGGGAATGAGAGTGTGCGAGATCTCTCACTTAAAGGATGAGAAATATCGTTTTCTTTATCGTAAATATGTCCTTTTATTTATTTAAGCTTATGTTTTTATTGGTAATTGATATTTTCTTTGCATATTGTAATGAGAAACAGATAAAAAAAGTGCTGCTAGACCATTGTTCAAAAAAGTCAAAAGCGTAATCTTATTGGTGTCGGAAGGATGCTGACACGGAACAGGAACTCGCCAAGGATTTGGTATGCTTTAGGATAAGGCACTCGGTTACTTAGGATGAGTAATCGGCATGGAAAGCAAAATTGGACATTGAATGGATTCAATAGTAGCTAGGATGGTTACTACTAAGGAAAGACAATGGATACCTCTAGGATAGAGGAAGGATAAACATCAGGATGATGTAAAGGACACCGCTAGGATAGCGATGAAAGGATAAGTTGACGGATTTCAGCATACTATCAAGGATTTGATACACGGAGCACCATAAGTAGCCGGACTGCTGCGAGTAGAGTTATGACCCCATTAGACGAGAGTTTAATGGGGTTTTTCTTTTTTACCTCAACTATCTAATACCATTCTGGATAAGTAGTTGTTCAGATAATTGCGTAGGAAAAATCGATTATAGCAAGGCATAAATTACAGTAACTAGTGGATCTAATTACAAAATTTATAACGCTGATATAATCGATTTTAACAAGCAAGAATGATCAAATACTTATGTAGATTGGTATAAGCTTCCATCCCAAATACGAAGAATTATCGTACTCTCTATTCGTTAGATTTGTATTATTTCAAGCAAGCCCTCTCGTATAAAAAAACATCAAATCATCGAGATCACATTTTTAACCTGTAAATTATTAATATTCGTGAGTTGAATCATATTTGCTCAAATATGCAATGTAACCGGTTACTGAAACCGGTTACATTACTTTCAGTTTATGATTTCGCATGTTTAAAATTCAATTCAGGGGTGAAAAATGAGTACGCAAGCGGCAACGATGCAAAGCACAATAATGGAGAAGGTAAATAAAATCCTTCCTAAGCTTTTAAAGGTAGTTAACTCAAAACCAATTGTAGCTATTAAAGAAGGCTTCATGTTAACCATGCCATTGACCATCATTGGTTCAGTATTTTTATTACTGGCTTTTGTTCCTATTGATGGGTATGACCAATTTATGGCAGGTATTTTTGGTACAGAATGGTCAACACCATTATTTCAAGTAGTAGGTGCAACGTTTGATATTTTGGCATTAATTGGTGCTTTCGGTATTGCGTATACTTACGTAAAGTACGAAGGACACAATGGCGTAAATGCGGGGGTGTTAGCCATTGTTTCTCTTCTTATAGTAATGAACGCTTTTGTTGTAGCACCTGATGGTGTTACGCATATAGGCGGTGTGATACCAAAAGCCTTCCTTGGCGGTAAAGGTATGATTGCAGCTATCGTAATTGGTCTAGTTGTTGGCATGATTTATTCAATGGCCTTTAATCGTAATTGGGTCATCAAGTTACCTGACAGTGTGCCTGAAGGGGTTTCTAATGCCTTTAAATCGCTTATTCCGGGTTTCATCATTATTACACTTGCTTTCTTAACCTATATTTTCTTTGAAGTTGTATTTGAAAGAACCTTTATTGAAACTATCTACCATATTATTCAAACGCCGCTACAAAGCATGTCTGATTCTTTCTTTGGGGCTGTCGGCATTGCTCTACTTATTTCTCTGCTTTGGTGGTGTGGTGTCCATGGTCCAGTCATTGTTATGGGTATTATGGGACCAATCGTTACTGCCAATGCACTTCATAACCAATCGATAGTAAATGCTGGTGAAGTTCTGATTGCTGGTGAGAATGGAAAGATAGTAACAAACCAATTTGTTGACCAATTTATTACCGTTGGTGGTTCAGGTTTAACGTTTGGCTTAGTGTGCTGTATGGTGCTATTTGCCCGTTCTATTCAGTTTAAACAACTTGGCCGCCTTTCTTTTATCCCAGGTATTTTCAATATCAATGAACCTGTAATTTTTGCTACACCAATTATCTTTAACCCAATCATGTTTATCCCATTTGTAACCGCTCCAGTTCTATCTGCAATTATGGTTTATACCTCAATTAATATGGGATTTGTTGGACCATTCACAGCAGTTCAAGTGCCATGGACAACACCAATAGTATTGAGTGGATTTATTGTAGGAGGTTGGAGTGCCGCAGTACTACAGATTGCAGTTTTCTGTATGACACTATGCGTTTACTTCCCATTCTTTAAGTATTTAGACAAATTAACGGCGCAAGAAGAAGCAAAATCAGCAGCGCCAGAAACAGAATCTGTAACAACGACAGCAACAGCTTAATTGAAATTTATTAGATTATTATCGAGGTTATTATGAAAAAGATTTTACTACTATGCGCAGCGGGCATGTCTACATCAATGGTTGTAAAAAAAATGCGTGAATCAGCAGCTCAACAAGGACTAGATATTCATATCGAAGCACATGGCGTTGAAACGATTCAAGACTATTTAGCAGAATACGATTTGTTTTTATTAGGACCGCAAATTCGTTTCAAAAAAGATGAACTTCAAAAACTGGCTGATGAAGTTAATAAGAAAGTTGAAGTCATCGATATGATGGATTACGGCATGATGAAGGGAGATAAAATCCTTAAAGATGCATTGGTGCTTTTAGGTTAATCACATTCTAGGCCTGGGTTAACTTAGGCCAAAACAAACATCAGTTGGCTACTGATTTATTAGCAGCAGTAAAGTAGGGATTCGAGATGAAATTTGCAAATGATTTTTTATTAGGCGCAGCGACCGCTTCTTACCAAATAGAAGGCGCATGGGATCAAGATGGAAAAGGCCCAACAAACTGGGATGAGTTTACTAAAATTCCAGGAAAAACGTTCGAAGGTACTAATGGTGATGTCGCTATTGACCACTATAATCGCTATAAAGAAGACATCGCATTAATGGCTGAAATGGGATTGGAATCTTATCGTTTTTCAATCTCTTGGGCTCGTATTTTCCCAAATGGCACGGGTGAGATTAATCAAAAAGGCATCGATTTTTACAATAATGTCATTGATGAATGTTTGAAATATGGCATTGTTCCTTTTGTTACTTTATATCACTGGGATTTACCTCTTACGTTAGAAAAAGAAGGTTCATGGTTAAATAAAGCCACCTGCGATGCGTATGTTGAATTTGCAAAGTTATGTTTTAACGAATTCGGTGACCGTGTTAAGCATTTCATTACCTTTAATGAAACCGTAGTGTTCTGTGCACTAGGCTATATGGCTGGCGCACATCCACCGGGGATCCAAAATGATTCTAAGAAGTACTTCCAGGCGACACACAATGTATTTTATGCGCATGCTAAAGCGGTTATTGAATATAAAAAATTAAATCAATTTGGTGAAATTGGTTTGAGTCATGTATTTAGCCCAGCGTTTGGAGTGGATGATTCAGAGGCGAGTCATTTTGCTGCAATGCATGCCAATCAATTTAGTATGAACTGGTTCTATGATCCTATTCTGCTTGGTAAATACCCTGAATACGTAGTTAAACAACTACAAGAAGAAGGCAACTTACCTGATTGGACAGATGAAGAGCTACAAACTATTTTTGAAGCGGCGCCTTTGAATGACTTTATGGGGCTGAATTACTATCAACCACAACGTGTTGAAAAAATTGAAGGTAGTGTGGCGTCTCGAACGATTACTCGTGAAAACTCAACGGGTTCACCGGGTAATCCAAGCTACGATAATGTGTACCGCACTGTAAAAATGGACGATAAAAAATACACAAAATGGGATTGGGAAATTTCACCAGAAGGTTTTGTTGCTGGGCTTGAAATGATCAAAGAGCACTATGGTCAGATCAAACTGTACATTACGGAAAATGGTTTGGGAGATGAAGACCCGATTATTGATGGTGAAGTGTGTGATATCCCACGTATCAACTTCATAAAAGATCATTTAAGCGCAGTAAAAGAAGCCGTTCGTCGAGGTGTTCATATAAAAGGGTATTACGCTTGGTCTGCGATTGATTTATTGAGCTGGTTAAATGGCTATAAAAAACAATATGGTTTTATTTATGTCGATCATCAAAATGGATTAGAGCGAAAGAAAAAAGCGTCGTTCCATTGGTTTAAAGACGTTATCGCTACCCGTGGTGAAAACATTTAACGAAAATAAAGGGAGAGGCTCGTATTATGGTAACGTATATTTCATTTGATATTGGTGGTACAGACATAAAGTTTGGCGTGTTAAATGAGCAAGGACAAGTTCTTGAGCAAGGTAAGGTAACCACTGAAACTTGCGGAGAAAAAATCATTGCCACTCTTGTCGATATAAAAGATCAGTGGTCAAAAAAGTATACGTTTGATGGTGCGGCTTTCTCTCTTCCTGGATTTGTTGATGTCAATACAGGGTATTTAAAAACGGGTGGAGCAATTGATGATTTCTACGGTTTTCAGTTTAAAAATGAATTAACTAAGAGATTATCATTACCAGTTGAGCTAGAGAATGATGTTAACTGCGTGGCATTGGCTGAAAAATGGCGTGGTAAAGCGAAGAATGTTGAGAATTTTATCTGTATTACGATAGGCACAGGAATTGGTGGCGCTATTTATATCAATAATCAAATGGTTCGAGGTCATGGGTTTATGGCGGGAGAATTTGGTTATATGTTTACGAAAAATGTATTTGATATTGAAGATAAAGCAACAGCAAGTATGAGTTTTACTGCCTCAGTCAGAGAGGGGCTAAGACGTCGTTATTCTAATTTAAAAAACATTAATAGTATTGATAATATATCAGGAAAGGATGTTTTTGATCTCGCATCAACAGGTGATAAAGTTGCAATAAAAGTAATTGATGACTTTTATAATAATATTGCTATCGGTTTATATAATCTTACGTTTATTTTAAATCCAGAGAAAATAATTATTGGCGGAGCAATTAGTAGTCGAGAAGATTTAATCTTTAATATTGAAGATAAATTTAATCAAATAATTAAAAGCCAAGGTTCAATTAATGATTTTAATGTTAAAGAGTTAGTTTCGATTGAAAAAAGTACTTTCAATAATGACAGTGGTTTAATCGGTGCAGTATATCACTTTTTAATAATGCAAAATAAATTTAAATAGGAATAGATACTATGTTAGTTGGTGAAGAGTTAGAAACCACAGTAATGGAACTTATTATTAATGCGGGTGAATCTAAGTCATGCGCAATGGAAGCATTACGAGCGGCTAAAACCGGTGAGTGGGATAAAGTTGATGATCTTTTAAAGCAGTCGGCAGAGGCTTCAAAAAGAGCACATGACGTACAAACACAACTTATCGGTATGGATGAGGGAGAAGGAAAAGTACCGGTTAATTTAATTATGGTGCATGCCCAAGACCACATTATGACCTCAATGCTTGCAAAAGAGATGATTCAAGAATTAATTGAGATCCATCGCGCATTGCAGAATAAATAATAACGTGTATTTAGCGTAATAACTTAGCTATTATTACGCTAATTTCAAATACCTATTTTTGAGGGAACAATGGCAACAATCAATGACGTATGTAAGCTTGCTGGTGTTTCTAAAGCAACCGTTTCTCGAGTAATGAATGGGAAAGGGCCAGTAAAAGAAGAAACAAAAAAACTGATTTTTGATGCAATGGAAACATTGAACTATAAACCGAGTCTAGTGGCTCAAGCATTGGCAACAAATAGTTCGAATAGTATTGGTCTTATTGTGTCGTTCTTTGATGGTTATTATTTTGGTATTTTACTCAAAGAAGCGACAAGAATTGCAGAAGAATCGGGAAAGCAATTAATCGTCACTGATGGTCATAACCAACTTGAAACTGAAATTGAAGCCATTAATTCATTAGTCGCAAGAAAATGCGATGCTATTTTAATTTATAGTCGTACTATGACGGCTGATGATTATTGCGAAATTCAGAAAAAATTGCCTATCCCACTTGTTGTTATTAATCGAACGCTACCTGATGGGTTAGGGCATGCAGTGGCTTTTGACCAATATGATGCAAGCCAAATGGCTATTGAGCATCTTGTTGAATCAGGGCATAAAAATATTGCAATTATCACTCTTAATATGGGTTCAAGTACCGGTCAAATTCGTTTGAAAGGTGCGAAAGAAACGCTCGAAAAGCATGGTATTACTTACGATGATAACTTAACTATTATAAAAGATGGTAAGTTAGAAGATGGGTATCAAGCGTGTAAAGAGTTACTTAAGCGCTCGCAAGATATTACTGCTATTTTTTGTTTTAATGATCATTTAGCTTTAGGGGCAATTAAAGCATTAAAAGAGTTAAATATTCGTGTTCCTGAGGATATTTCAATTGTTGGAATAGATAATGATGAGATCTCTGCATTTTTATCTCCAGCATTAACAACGATTAATATTCCAATTCAAAAAATCACACAGTTAGCAATGGATAAAGCATTAAGATTAATTTCTGATAAAGAAGTGAAAGCAACCACTGAGATCTTAAAAGGTAATTTAATCATTCGTGAGTCTACAAAAAATATAATTAAATAATTTATCATTTTAAAAAGCATCAATAATTTGATGCTTTTAATTTTACATATTTAAAATAAACTCATTTAAAACCTAAAAATAAAATATATATAAATATAAAACGTGCGTGATCAGCTTAATATTTAATGCTTATAATTATTGAATGAGTGCAATATAAAGGTGAATAATTTAATTAGTTCATGAGTAAGTCGTAAATATAATTCGATAATATTCGTGAGTAATTTAATTTGCTGTTTTACTATTTTAAGGAATTATAATGAAATTATTACCTGTTGCTCTGGCTGTTACGGCGACTCTATCTTCATTTTCTATTTTTGCGGAAACAGATCCACTGGATAATATCCAATTAGATGATCAACAACCACTCGTTATTTCTCCTCAAACTGATATTCCTGATGGGATTGTTTTTTCTGGATATGCTCGTTATGGCTTTCATTTTTCAGATGATGTTGAAAAGTATGTATCTGCCGATGGCCAATTGATTGGTAATGCTGCTGGTCGTTTAGGTAATGAAGGCAATGGCGGTGAGTTTCAGTTTGCGAAAGGATTCGTCTCTGATAATGGCACTATTTGGGATGTTGTTGTTATGTTAGAGCATTGGGGTGATGAGGTTGGTTTGAAGAAATTCTATGCGGGGGCGACGAATGTCTTTGAATCTCAACCTAATGCCTATATTTGGGCTGGTCGAGATTTCCATAACCGACCACAAACGGGCTTGAACGATTATTTCTGGATGATGAATGATTCTCAAGGTGCAGGTATTAAAAACCTTGAATTTGGTAATGTGAAATTTGATATGGCTGCGGTAGCACAAGTCGTTGATGGTGGTGGCACTGGTGACAGTGGTAATTATGCAATTACATCTAAATTACATGGAATTAATTTAACGGACGCATTAGATCTTTCTTTCTATGCTAACTATGGTTTTTCCTCTAAATATACAGAGACAGATAAAGACACTGAAACATGTATAGGGGCAGGAACAGCTAAACAGTGTTATGTCGATGATATTGACTCGTACCAACTGGCGCTTGAGTTAAACCATAGTGTTGGAATGATGAGTAATAAGTTTGTGACTCGCTATGGTAATAACGTTGATAACAATATTTTTAATAAAACAGAAGACTTATCGACGTTGTTAATGCAGTTAGAAGGTAAGTTAGTAATGAGCAATCAAACTAATATTGAATATCTAGTTGGTTATCAATCATTAGAAGATAAAAATGCGAGTCAAGATGACCGAGCTAACTACAGTGCCATTGTGCGTCCTACTTATGCATGGAACAATATTCATTCTACATGGTTAGAGGCAGGTTATTCATTGGTTGATTTTGATAACCAAAGCGGACAAAACGATGCTTGGAAAGTGACGTTATCTCAAAATATTAGTTTCGATATGGACTCTGGTGCACGCCCAATGCTGAGATTTTATGCAACGGTTGGAGATTCGAACACCGAAGTGGATTTAACTCGTGGAGAAACGGGTAAACAAGATACCTTTGCTGTTGGTGCTATGTGGGAAGCGTGGTGGTAAGAATACCGATATTTTAAAATAAGGGGGGAATTGAGCAGGCTGCAATACTGAGGGCCTGCTCAGTTTTCGTTAATATTCCTCAGCCATTCGATAAGGAGGTAAATTAAACTTTGCAGCCTTAAAGCCTACCATGATCAATTTGCCTGTGTAGTGATCATCACCAATAGAAGAAAATTCAAATTCATACATGGTATATAACTGTTTCTTACCACTTGGTAAGCGAAATCCATACGATCCTCTTGCGACACTTAGTAGCTGCAATTCCATTTTTTTACAGTAATGCTGAATGGCTTGATGCGCGTATTCTGATTGTCTTCTTTGTTGCCAAAAAAGAAAACAGAAAAGCGTTAATGCCAATATCGCAAGTAGATTATCCATATCTTAACTCTTCGTGGTTTGTTGTAATTTTAATAAAGCGTCTGCAAGTTTAGGGTCCGCTTCTCCATGAAGGATCTGAAGCATGCACATACGAAGCTTCGGTTGCATTACTAAGTCAGCAAACAATTGATTAAACAGTTGTTGGTCACCTGTTTGAGCTAATCGCAATAAGAAAAGATTAGCAATAGACAGCTCCTCTAATCCACTCCAGCAACGACCAGCAATGGCGACGAGCACTTCAGGGTGGCTCAAGCGTTCACTAGATAAAATCAAAGTCAGTGCTTCAGTTAAGGTATTTTTATCTGCACCAGAAAGCGCACGAATATGTGCAGATAGTAGAAACAGATCAGATTCTTTGTTATTACATAGATCTTGGATTATCTCTAATTGCTTTTGTGCTAATTTTTCAGGTAAATTAATGTGTTCTAAGCAGCCTAATGTAGCGTATAAAACCGTTGTCGGTAAATGAGACAGTGCTTTGCGCAGTGCGGTACTGTTATTGTCTTTATCTACATTGGCACATACATCAGCTAACCCTTGCATTCCCACAAATTGCCAGTTATCCCAACCATTATTACCGGAAAGGTAGGTTTTAGCATGTTCATAATACTGACTCATTGGCTGTGATAATTCAGTGCGTAATACACTATGAAACATCGCCATTTTGTCGTCTTTTGGTTTGAATGTATAAGGGTTATTTGACAGTTTTTGTTGTTGCTCTTCGTTTAAATCGCCACTTAGTGAAACCCCAATCGCTTCGATGACGTATTTAATGAAATTACCGATATCTGCTTGCTGCAGTAAGCTTCGCTCATCTAAAGGAAGTTTTAAAAACCAAATCCAAGGTTGTTTAGCCTCATTCCAATAAGCAATAGCTAAATGAGCATGACGCTGTAGCGGAAAAGGATAAGGTTGCTGCGCAGCTTCTATAGATTCAAATTGTTTATTTGATATAGGTTGAACACGACGACCTAAGTCATAAATCGTGTATTCACAATTTGATTGTTGTATAAGTTGGCTAAGCGTATAAATCTGATCCATGATATGTCTTATTCTATGGGTAATGTCGTGATTATACCCAAGCCTTGATAAGATGGTATCCTTTGTCATTAAAAGTATCAGAGAGTGCGAGTTTTATCGGATATGACGACATCGTTAGAATTATCAACATTATTAGAGCGGTTAGCTCAGCAATTAGAGCATTATGGGCATTGGCAACTTACGTCACCATCCATAGCCGATTTATTAAGTACTGAACCATTTGCTATTGATACTTTGTCTGCATCAGAGTGGTTACAGTGGATTTTTATCCCTAAAATGAATTATCTAATTGAGAATGGACAACCAACACCAAAAGGATTCTCAATTGCGCCTTATATTGAAGAAGCATTAAAAGAGATAGAAGGGTATAACGAGATTGTACGCTTATGTCATGCCATTGATGCATTAGGTAAATGAAGTGAATACAGAAGAAAATATCGCAGTGAATGGCGAATTATTAGAAGAACATGTCGAGCCAATAGAGCTTGAAATTGTGTATCGTGATGAACATTTAATTGCGATTAATAAACCTGCAGGAATGTTAGTACACCGTTCGTGGCTGGATAAACATGAAACGGTATTTGCGATGCAGACATTACGCGATCAGATTGGTCAGCATGTCTTTCCGTTGCATCGTTTAGATAGACCAACATCAGGAATATTATTCTTTGCTTTATCAAGTGAGATTGCGGCACAAGTATCTCCGCTTTTTGCAAGCCGAGAAATAAAGAAAACCTATCATGCGATTGTTCGTGGCTGGATAGAAGAAGCAGATACGCTTGATTATCCTCTTAAAAAAGAGTTGGATAAAATTGCCGATAAAAAAGCCTCAAAAGAAGTGGAAGCGAAGGAAGCTATAACGGAATACAAACCATTAGCTAAAGTAGATCTGCCTTATTCAACGGGTAAATTTCCAACCAGCCGTTATTGTTTAATGGAGCTTAAGCCTCATACGGGGAGAAAGCATCAGCTTCGTCGTCATATGGCTCATTTACGTCATCCTATCGTAGGTGACACGAGTCATGGTGATGGCAAGCATAATCGATTGTTCAAAGAGAATTTGGATAGCCACCGTTTGTTATTACATGCATCAGAGCTGAGTTTTACTCATCCAATTACTAGTGAAAATATAGTAATAAAAGCAAACGTTGATGAAACGTGGCAGAGATTAATGGCCGAGTTTGGTTGGGATATAGAGTTATAGTTAATACCAATCGTAGTAAATAACTGATCATCCTAACTGGTTAAAATACTTGATAACTACGTTGAAATTTTTGATTGTAGAATAACTACTTATCGAAACTATTTATTGAAAAGTGCCGCCTTGTTCTCAAGCATTTTTCCTGCGTTATTTCTGATCACTTACTTACTGTGATTGGTATAATTACGTTAGAGGCAATAAAAAAGGGAAGTGAGATAAACTCACTTCCCTTTTTTTAATTAAGATTTTTAATTCAAATCTTGATAATCAATTAAGATTATTTAGCCATTGCTTCGCTGCCGTTTTCACGGATTTTCTTAAGCATAGACTTAACAACACGTGGGCTACCAGCAACTAGGCCGCCAGTCTTCATGTATTCAGTGTTGCCAGAGAAGTCAGTACAGATAACGCCAGATTCACGAGCGATTAGATCTGCTGCAGCCATCTCCCAAGGCTTAAGGCCAAGAGCGAAGAAACCGTCAATGCGAGCTGCCGCTAGGTAACATAAATCTAGAGAAGGACAGCCAGAGCTACGGATATCAGAACATTCAACAAACATCGCGCCTAGTACTTTTGAGTAGCTTTCAACGTGTTGTTTTTGACGGTAAGGAAGACCCGTTGCAAGAATTGTCTCGTTCATGTCTTTTAATTCTTTAACACGAATACGTTGGTTGTTGCGTTGAGCACCAGCACCACGTTGAGCAGTGAATAATTCATTACGGATTGGATCGTATACACAAGCCACTTCTGTACGGCCTTTAATGCGAACTGCCATAGAGATAGAGAAGTGTGGAATACCTTTTACGAAGTTAGTCGTGCCATCTAATGGGTCAATGATCCATTGAACGTCAGCGTCTTTGCCTTCGATTAGGCCAGACTCTTCAGAAATGATGCTGTGATCAGGGTAAGATTTCTTGATCATATCAACAAGCATATATTGAGCATCGTTTTCGATGTTCGTAATAAACTCGTTATTGCCTTTTTTTGTTGTTTCAATTTTGTCAGCTTGCTCAAAAGATTTAGCAACAAAGTCACCGGCTTTACGCGCAGTACGTATAGCAATATTTAGCATTGGATGCATAGTTATATCCCAAAAGATGTTAAAGAACAGAAATCGGCCGCGAGTATACACAAACTAATTATTAAAAGGAAGCGTTTATTTTTTGTTCAGTTGGTGTCTTTATTATAAAAAAAGCGAGTTAAGGTTAAAAATCTCGGACATATAAAGAAGCAAGGTAGATTGCTTTATGGTAGTATCCGGCGGCTCTTTTCATCAGATGGAAAAATAACATGTTAGATAAAATTCGTATTGTCCTTGTTGGCACTAGTCACTCAGGAAACATTGGTTCAGCAGCTCGTGCAATGAAAGTGATGGGCTTAACTAATATGGTATTAGTGGCTCCTGAATGTGAAGTTGACGGCCAAGCTATTGCATTAGCAGCAGGCGCAAGTGATATTGCGAATAACGCACGCATAGTTAATACATTAGATGAAGCGATTTCTGATTGCGGTTTAGTGATTGGTTCAAGTGCGCGTTCAAGAACGCTTGAGTGGCCAATGCTTGAACCAAGAGAAGCTGGTGTAAAAGCTATTGAGGAAGCGCCATCGCACCCAATTGCCTTTATTTTTGGCCGAGAAAGAGTAGGGCTGACTAACGAAGAGCTACAGAAATGTCATTTCCATGTGTGCATTCCAGCGAATCCTGAATACAGTTCATTAAATTTAGCAATGGCTGTTCAAACTATCAGTTATGAAGCTCGCGTGGCTTGGCTCGATAGCCAGGCTTACAAAGGTGAATCACAAGAATCGGAATACCCTTTAAACTTCGAACTAGAATTATTTTATGAGCATCTTGAAAAAGTGATGACGGATACCGACTTTATTAATAAGGCACATCCGGGTCAGGTGATGAATAAAATGCGTCGAATGTTTAACCGTTGCCGACCTGAAACGCATGAATTGCGTACCTTACGTGGGATCTTAACCGCGGTAGAAAGAAGCATAAAAGACGAAAATATAAGCAAATGATAATACTTGACTAAAATAGTCGGATAAATACTTGACCAAAACAGTCAGGTATGGGAGACTCATTCCATACGAATAGTGTGGATATGAGGTGACGTATGAAATTAACTTCGAAAGGAAGATATGCAGTAACAGCAATGCTAGACGTTGCACTGCATGCGCAAGAAGGGCCTGTGCCACTTGCAGATATCTCGGAGCGACAAGGGATTTCATTATCTTACCTTGAGCAGTTATTCTCTCGATTACGTAAAGCCGGTTTAGTTGCCAGCGTAAGAGGTCCAGGCGGTGGCTATCGCTTAGGATTAAAACCTGAAGAAATTGCGGTTGGAATGGTTATTTCAGCAGTTGATGAATCGGTTGATGCAACTAAATGCCATGGTAAAGAAGGCTGTCAAGGTGGGACGCGTTGTTTAACGCATACACTATGGCGTGACTTAAGCTCACGCATCAGTAGCTTTTTAGATGGAATAACACTTGGTGAACTCATGATCGATAATGAAGTTCAACAAGTATCAGATAGACAAAACATCGATGCAGCCTTAAATCATGGGCTAGTAACGAGTTCAAAATTAACAAATTCTGTGGGTGTTAATGTCCGCCTTTGACGGTCAAACGTCTGTATTATCGGAGATGAAAATGAAACTGCCAATTTACTTTGATTATTCGGCTACGTGTCCTGTTGATGAGCGTGTAGCGAATAAAATGGTTCAACATATGACAATGGATGGATGCTTTGGTAACCCAGCATCACGTTCACACCGTTACGGCTGGCAGGCTGAAGAAGCGGTAGATACAGCTCGTGATAATATTGCGGCTTTATTGAATGCCGATCCACGTGAGATCGTATTTACATCTGGCGCTACAGAATCAGATAACCTTGCAATTAAAGGCGCTGCGCATTTCTATAACAAGAAAGGCAAACATGTCATTACTTGTAAGACAGAGCATAAAGCGGTTCTTGATCCATGCCGTCAGCTTGAGCGTGAAGGTTATGAGGTGACTTACCTTGAGCCAGAATCAAACGGTATTGTTGATTTAGCAAAATTAGAAGCTGCGATGCGTGAAGATACCGTGCTTGTTTCTATCATGCATGTAAACAATGAAATCGGTGTGATTCAAGACATCACTGCGATTGGTGAACTGTGTCGTTCACGTAAGATTATTTTCCATGTTGATGCGGCGCAATCAGCGGGTAAAATCCCTCTTGATGTACAAGAAATGAAAGTGGATTTAATCTCACTGTCAGCACATAAAGTATATGGTCCTAAAGGTATTGGTGCATTATACGTACGTCGTAAACCACGCATTCGTTTAGAAGCGCAAATGCATGGTGGTGGTCATGAACGTGGTTTCCGTTCTGGTACATTAGCAACGCATCAAATTGTTGGTATGGGTGAAGCATTCCGTATCGCAAAAGAAGATATGCAAAAAGATTATGACCATTGTTTAGCGATGCGCGATCGTCTGCTTGATGGCGTTAAAGATATGGAAGCGGTACACATTAATGGTGATTTAGACCAGCGTGTACCACATAACTTAAATATCAGTTTCGAGTTTGTTGAAGGTGAATCACTGTTAATGGCACTGAAAGACTTAGCGGTTTCTTCAGGTTCAGCGTGTACATCAGCAAGCCTTGAGCCATCGTATGTATTACGTGCGTTAGGTTTAAATGATGAATTAGCACACAGCTCGATTCGTTTCTCATTTGGTCGTTACACGACAGAAGAAGAAATTGATCACGCTATTGCACAAATCAGCCAAGCAGTAAACAAACTGCGTGATATGTCTCCATTATGGGATATGTACAAAGAAGGCATCGACTTAAACACGGTTGAGTGGGCACACCACTAACACGGACGTTCCAGAATTTAGAGGTATTTATCATGGCTTATAGCGAAAAAGTAATCGATCACTACGAAAATCCACGTAACGTAGGTTCATTTGAAAAAGATGATCCGTCAGTAGGTAGCGGTATGGTTGGTGCTCCTGCTTGTGGTGACGTAATGAAGTTGCAAATCAAAGTGTCTCCTGAAGGCATCATTGAAGATGCAAAATTCAAAACATATGGTTGTGGTTCAGCAATCGCGTCAAGCTCACTGGTTACTGAGTGGGTCAAGGGTAAAACTCTTGACGAAGCTGCAGCACTTAAAAATGCTGAAATTGCAGAAGAACTTGAACTTCCACCTGTAAAAGTTCACTGTTCAATCTTAGCGGAAGATGCGATTAAAGCGGCGGTATCTGATTACCGTAACAAGCACTAAGATTACAGTTGTTTTATAAAGCGTCAATTTGTACTTATAGGTACAAATACGGCGCTTTATTATTAAATTAAGTCATTATTTGCTAATGACCTCCATGACCACAAAACAAATATAGTAAAGGTTGTAGTATGGCCATCTCAGTAACCGAATCTGCGGCAAACCGTGTACAAACATTTCTTGAAAGCCGAGGAAAAGGCATTGGTTTACGTTTAGGCGTAAGAACCTCTGGTTGCTCTGGTATGGCATATATTCTTGAATTTGTTGATGAACTAAATGAAGAAGACCAAGTGTTTGAAGAGTTTGGTGTAAAGATCATCATTGATCCTAAAAGCTTAGCTTATATGGATGGCACAGAATTAGACTTTGCAAAAGAAGGTCTAAATGAAGGATTCAAGTTCAACAATCCAAACGTAAAAAGTGAATGTGGATGTGGTGAAAGTTTCAACGTATAGAGCATCACGTTAACTATGAACTATTTTGAATTATTTGGGCTACCAAACCAGTTTCAACTGGATGGTAGCCTTCTTTCTCTTCAATTCCGAGAATTACAAAAGCGTTTTCATCCTGATAACTTTGCGACCGCTTCTGAGCGTGACCGTTTGCTTTCTATTCAAAAAGCAGCGCAAATCAACGATGCTTATCAAACGCTTAAAAACCCCGTCACTCGTGCAGAGTATATGCTATCAGAGCAAGGTCATGATATTCGTGGTGAGCAAACCACAATGCAAGATCCTGTGTTTTTGATGCAACAGATGGAGCTTCGTGAGGAGTTAGAATCGTTGCCATCAAGATCTGATCCTGAAAGTGCATTGTTTGATTTTGCTGAGAACGTATCAGTTATGCGTAAAGAGCAATTAGGGCTATTGCAGCAGCAATTAGAGAGTGAAATTTGGCAAGAAGCCGCTCAAAGTGTACGAAAGCTGAAGTTTATTGATAAACTGAATCACGAAGTCGAACAGTTAGAAGACAAATTATTAGGTTAACCCAATAAAGGTTAATTGAAATAGACGAAGGATATTTTCATGTTACTACAAATTGCTGAACCAGGACAAAGTGCTGCACCACACCAACATAAATTGGCGGTGGGTATTGATTTAGGTACGACTAATTCTCTGGTTGCTTCAGTTCGAAGTGGTGAAGCGAAGACATTACCAGATTTGAAAGGTAATGTTATCCTGCCATCGGTTGTACAGTATCAAGACAATAAGATTTGTGTTGGTGCAAATGCGTATTCATCAGCTGCTTCTGATCCTCAAAATACCATTATTTCAGTAAAACGACTGATGGGCCGTTCATTAAAAGATATTCAAGCTCGCTACCCTGATTTACCTTATCAATTTACTGAAAGTGAAAATGGTTTACCCGTTATTCAAACTGCTCAAGGTGAGGTTAACCCTGTTCAAGTTTCTGCAGAGATCTTAAAGTCTCTTTCTCGTCGAGCAAAAGAGACATTAGGTGATGAGTTGGAAGGTGTGGTTATTACTGTTCCTGCTTACTTTGATGATGCGCAACGTGCGGGTACTAAAGATGCAGCGACATTAGCTGGTTTAAATGTTCTTCGTCTATTAAATGAACCAACAGCTGCAGCAATTGCATATGGTTTAGATTCAGGCCAAGAAGGTGTTATTGCTGTTTATGATCTGGGTGGCGGTACGTTCGATATTTCAATCTTGCGCTTGTCTAAAGGCGTATTTGAAGTATTAGCAACCGGTGGTGATTCTGCACTTGGTGGTGATGATTTTGATCATGCTATTGCGAATTGGATTAAAGACCAAGCAGGGATCAACACACCTCTTTCTAAGCAGGAACAGCGTGAGTTGCTAACGTTAGCAACGGAAACTAAAGTCGCTCTCTCTGATAGTGAGTCTGTGAGTATTTCTTTTAAAGAATGGTCAGGTACAATTGCTGTTTCTGAATTTAACCAATTGATTCAACCTTTAGTTAAGAAAACACTAATGGCGTGTCGTCGTGCATTAAAAGACGCTGATATTAGCACTGAAGAAGTAATGGAAGTAGTAATGGTTGGTGGTTCAACTCGCACTCCATTTGTACGTACATCTATTGGTGAGTACTTCAATAAAACCCCGTTAACCAGTATCGACCCTGATCAAGTGGTTGCTATTGGTGCAGCTATTCAAGCGGATATTTTAGTGGGTAATAAACCAGATGCTGAGATGTTATTGCTTGATGTTATTCCGCTGTCTTTAGGGATTGAAACCATGGGTGGCTTGGTTGAAAAAATCATTCCACGTAATACCACGATCCCTGTCGCGAAAGCGCAAGAGTTCACCACTTTTAAAGATGGTCAAACAGGCATGATGGTTCACGTTGTTCAAGGTGAACGTGAAATGGTAGAAGATGGTCGCTCACTTGCTCGCTTCTCATTAAAAGGTATTCCGCCGATGACTGCGGGTGCTGCACATATTCGAGTGACTTATCAAGTTGATGCTGATGGGCTTTTATCTGTTACAGCAATGGAAAAAAGCACTGGCGTTCAATCTCATATCCAAGTTAAACCTTCTTATGGCTTAAGCGATGATGAAGTCGCAAATATGTTGAAAGACTCGATGACATTCGCTAAAGAAGATATGCAAGCGAGAGCATTAGCAGAGCAACAGGTAGAAGCCGATCGTGTTATTGAAGGGTTGGTTGTTGCTTTGAATAGTGATGGTGATGCATTGTTATCAAAAGAAGAACAAACAGAAATTTTAAAAGCAATTGAGGCGTTAATCGTCGTACGTCAAGGTACAGATACGCAAGCAATTGAAGATGGAATAAAACAAGCTGATGCAGCAAGCCAAGAGTTTGCCGCGCGCCGAATGGATGCCTCTATTCGCGCTGCATTGGCCGGTCAATCTATTGATGAGGTATAGAAATGCCAAAGATTATTGTTCTACCACACGATGAGTTATGTCCAGAAGGGGCGGTACTTGAAGCAAATGAAGGGGAAACGGTTTTAGACGTTGCTCTTAAAAATGGCATCGCTATTGAGCACGCATGTGAAAAGTCATGTGCATGTACAACGTGCCATGTTGTGATTCGTGAAGGGTTTGATTCACTTGAAGAGAGTGATGAGCTTGAAGATGACATGCTGGATAAAGCGTGGGGTCTAGAGCCAGAGTCTCGTCTTGGTTGCCAAGCAAGAATGGCTAAGCAAGACTTAGTGGTAGAAATTCCAAAATACACACTAAACTTAGCATCAGAAGATCATTAATCTTTCGATTCTAAAATAGATTAAGAGGGCAAGTGTTGAGATGTAAGTAATTACCTCCTCAAACTTGCCCTTTTTATTGCTTATAGCCGCATAAAAAAGGAGTTTATGATGAGTTTAAAATGGATAGATTCAAGAGACATCGCAATTGAGTTATCAGAGAAGTACCCTGATACTGATCCCAAAACCGTGCGATTTACTGATTTGTGCCAGTGGGTATTGGATTTGGAAGACTTCGATGACGACCCTAAGCATTCAGGTGAAAAGGTATTGGAAGCGATTATCCTGTGCTGGATGGATGAGTGGGATTAATACCAATCTACATAAGTATTTGATCATTCTTGCTTGTTAAAATCGATTATATCAGCGTTATACCTTTCTATTGCAAAAATTAGGTGTAATTAGATCCACTAGTTACTGTAATTTATGCCTTGCTCTAATCGATTTTTCCTGCGCAATTATCTGAACAACTACTTATCCAGAATGGTATAAGTTATTCGAAGTTACATCGGTATTTCATTAATAAGGTTTAAATTCCCATCGAGTGGTTGGATCGATCTCTTAGATTTTAGTGAAATGCCTTGTATCGCCTGTATAAAGTAGGCAAATTAGATAAAAAGAACATTTTGTTCGAGTATACCCATAGTATTAGCGCAATATAAGTAATCAATAGAACTCACCTACTGATTGTATGGAGTTATTGCGTGCTTAAAGGAGATTCATCATGTCACAAAAGATGACGGTACAACTTTCATCAATCGCTGCACTTGCTCATTGGGGTGAAAATGCACCGCTTTCGTTTACTGCAGAGGGCGCAGTGATCCACTGTACTGATAGTGATGTTTATAGCGCAATTCAGCGTGCTGCTCGAAAGCTAGCAACTCAAGGTCTTGTTGCTGTTGAGCTGCAAGGTCCAGAGTGGGATTTAGAGTCTATTTGGTCTTTTGTTCAGGGTTTTCGTGATTCAAAAAGCAATAATGACGTTACTTGGGCCGCACTTGTTGAGGTGGATGAAAAAGAGCTGAATGATCGCATATTAACAACTAACTGGACTCGTGAACTTATTAATAAGACGGCGGAAGAAGTCGCTCCTCGTCAACTTACCACAATGGCTGCTGAGTTTATTAAATCAGTTGCACCAGCCGGAACAGTAACGGCTAAAATAATTAAAGATAAAGATTTACTAACGGAAGGTTGGACAGGTATTTACGCGGTAGGTCGTGGTTCTGAGCGTACTTCAGCGATGCTGCAGCTAGATTACAACCCAACTGGCGATGCTGATGCTCCTGTTTTTGCGTGTCTTGTAGGTAAGGGTATTACCTTTGACTCTGGTGGTTACAGCATTAAACCTTCTGGCGGCATGGCGTCAATGAAAGCCGACATGGGAGGCTCTGCGCTAGCAACAGCTGGTCTTGCAATGTCGATTCTTCGTGGTTTAGATAAGCGCGTTAAATTGATTTTATGCTGTGCTGAAAATATGATTTCAGGCCGAGCATTAAAGCTAGGCGATATCATTACCTATAAAAATGGTAAAACAGTAGAGATCTTAAATACTGATGCAGAAGGTCGCTTAGTATTAGCTGATGGTCTTCAGTTTGCCTCAGCACAAAACCCAGAACTTATTATTGACTGTGCAACATTAACAGGTGCAGCAAAAATGGCGGTGGGTAATGACTTCCATTCTTTATTAAGCTTTGATGATGAGTTGAGCCAAAAAGCATTAACGTCAGCTCAAGAAGAAAATGAAGGACTATGGCGTTTACCGTTAATGGAATTTCACCGTACTATGTTACCGTCAAACTTTGCAGATTTAGCTAATATTGGCTCAGGAGCATATTCTCCAGGAGCAAGTACAGCAGCCGGCTTCTTATCTTACTTTGTTGAAGATTATCAGAAGGGATGGATGCATATGGACTGTTCGGCAACGTATCGTACCGCGCCATCAGATAAATGGTCAGCAGGGGCAACAGGCGTTGGTGTTAGAACACTTGCTAATATATTAACTAAGTAATTAATATAAGAAGTAAAAGAAACCTAAAGGAAAGTAGAATGACAATAGAACGTACTTTTTCAATTGTAAAACCGGATGCCGTTAAGCGTAACTTAATTGGTGCTATTTACCGTCGTATTGAAAAAACAGGTATGCAAATCGTTGCTGCTAAAATGCTTCGTTTAACTAAAGAACAAGCAGAAGGCTTTTATGCAGAGCATGAAGGTAAAGAGTTTTTTAATGATCTAGTCGCTTACATGATGTCTGGCCCAGTAATGGTACAGGTATTAGAAGGGGAAAATGCGGTGGCTCGCTACCGTGAGCTAATGGGTAAGACTAACCCAGAAGACGCTGCCTGTGGCTCATTGCGTGCCGATTATGCAATCAGCATGCGTCATAACTCAGTTCATGGTGCAGACAGTCCTGAATCTGCAGCACGCGAGATTGCTTACTTCTTTGCTGAAGATGAAATCTGTCCACGTCCAGCAGAGTAAAGGACTAAGGATTCAGATCGGTCGCAAGCTCCCTTGAAGGTTTCAGAGGAGCTTGCTGTTAGTCTGGTATTTAAAATAATATAGTCAATACAGTAAATTTTTCTTTTCTATAACAGATTAATCATACACCCGCTTTAAACCTCGACCCTCTAGTAATATTCTCTCAAAACTTGTACAATTCTGCGCCCGATATTCGCGGTGATGTTATTTATCAGAGAGGCAACATGACTACAGCTAAAATCAATCTACTGGACTTTGATCGTAAAGGACTTCGAGCATTTTTTTCTGAGGAATTAGGAGAGAAAGCATTCAGAGCCGATCAAATCATGAAGTGGATGTATCACTTTGGTTGTGATGACTTCGATCAAATGAACAACATCAACAAAAAACTTCGTGAAAAACTAAAGCACAAGTGTGAGATCCGCGCCCCTTATGTTTCAGAAGCTCAGCATTCGGTTGATGGCACCATCAAATGGGCGATGAAAGTAGGCGATCAAGATGTTGAAACGGTTTATATCCCTGATGGTGACCGTGCTACATTATGCGTATCTTCTCAAGTAGGTTGTGCATTGGAATGTAAATTCTGTTCAACTGCTCAACAAGGCTTTAACCGTAACCTTAAAGTGTCTGAAATTGTAGGCCAAATTTGGCGTGCAGCTCGTGAAATTGGTTTAGAAAAAGAAACGGGTCGTCGTCCAATTACAAATATTGTAATGATGGGCATGGGCGAACCGCTGCTTAATATGAAAAACTTAATTCCATCATTAGAAATTATGCTTGATGATCTAGGTTTTGGTTTATCTAAGCGTCGTGTAACGGTATCGACCTCAGGTGTTGTATCTGGCTTAGAGCAAATGATTGGGAAAATCGATGTAGCATTAGCGATCTCTCTTCATGCGCCAACGGATGAACTACGTAGCGAAATCATGCCAATCAATGATCGTTGGAATATTGATGCATTTTTATCGTGCGTTCGCGAATACATTGCATCATCAAATGCTAACCGTGGTCGTGTAACGGTAGAGTATGTCCTTTTAGATCATGTTAATGATGATATGAATCATGCAAGACAACTCGCAGAATTACTAAAAGATACCCCTGCAAAGATTAATTTGATTCCATTTAACCCATATCCTGGGTCACCATACAAAAAACCAAGTAATTCACGTATCGATCGATTCATGAAGACACTAATGGAATACGATTTTACGGTAACCGTTCGTAAAACTCGTGGCGATGATATTGATGCTGCTTGTGGTCAATTAGTGGGTGATGTAATCGATAGAACTAAACGTACTCAAGTTAAACAGCAAGGTGAGGCTATCCCTGTTAAAACTGTTTAACCTTGATGTATAACAGCAAGGGAAGGCAGTATGAGAAAATGGAGTGCGGCACTATTAACAATTGGAGTGTTAATCAGTGCTGGTTGTGTCACGGTAAATGAAGCCGATGACATGACCCAAGAAGAGATAATTCGAGCTGCTGAGGCTCGAATTACCCTTGGATTAAGCTATTTAAATGCGGGCAACATGATCAAAGCCCGTGAAAATTTGGAACTGGCTGTACAATACGCTCCCGACTATTACCGCTCTCAAACTTCCCTCGCTTATTATTACCAACAAGTAGATGAAGATGCATTAGCTGAAAAGGCTTACAAACGAGCATTACGTTCTTCATCAAAAAATGGTAATGTATTAAATAACTACGGCGTTTTTCTTTGTAAAAATGGCCGTTATGAGGAAGCTCAACAGAAGTTTGCTCAAGCAATAGACCAACCTTACTACTACCTTGTTTCGGCAAGTTATGAAAATGCAGCCATGTGCGCATTAAGTAGTGGGGATAAAGTGACAGCAAAAACGTATTTTGAGCGCTCACTGGCTCATGATCCGAATCGAGTTCGTTCCACCCTTCAATTGGCTAAATTGAATATTGATGAAGGTAACTATTCAGAACCGAGAATTGCGCTGTTTAAATTTACTAAGAAGTATGGATACAAACCCGTTAGCCTAAGCTTACTCATAGAATTAGAAAAAAAAGCAGGCAATACGCATTTGGTTAAAAAATACGTAAATATTCTCGGGAAAGAGTATCCAGACTCAACAGAATATCAGAATTATATAAATTATGACGATTGAACATATTGAAGAAAAAGTAGAAACATTGGTAGCTCCAGGCTTGTTACTTAAAGAAGCGCGTGAGGAGCAAGGGTTATCACTTGAAGATATCTCATCACGCTTACGTTTACGCGTTGAAGTTTTACAGCAAATTGAAGCTGATCAATTTGATATGGGTAAATTAGCGACGTTTACTCGTGGCTACTATCGTTCTTATGCCAAAATTGTCAATGTGCCTGAAATCAAAGTATTAAATGCTTTAGACCAATTAGGTAAAGCATTGATAGAAGAGCATGATATGCAGAGTTTTTCTCGTAAAACGAAAAGAGAAAAACACGATAACCGCATAATGAAACTGACATGGGTTATTTTTGCGTTAATTCTTAGTATGTCTGTTTTGTGGTGGTGGCAAGAGCAAGCTCAATTAGAGAGCAAACAAGACGCAGAATTAATTACAGAAGTGACATCTGAAGCACCAACTCAAGTGACAGAAAGCACGACTGGTGAAGATGGCGCTACAGATGAACATTCAGTGCTTAATGAGACGAATGCTCTTGAGGTTGATACTAAACTTTCAGAATTAGAAACAGCTTCTGAAGAACTTGAAGCACCTATTGCAGAAGACGTAAGTACCAATGAAGCAGTAGATGCAACTTCAGAAACAAAAGCTGAAGAAAAAGTCGCAGTAGTAGAGCCAGTAGCAATTGCTGAAGATGTACTAATGACCTTTAATAATGATTGTTGGCTACAAGTTCAGGACGCAGCAAATAACCGTCTATACTCAGGCGTGAAAAAAGCAAATCAAACACTAAAACTGACAGGTAAAGCGCCTTATAAACTAGTTATTGGTGCTCCAAGTGCCGTAACATTAACTTATAAAGGTAAACCTGTTGATTTATCTGCATATCCTGCCGGTAAAGTTGCACGATTAACCCTACCTCAATAATGAGTTGATTCCATGCATACAGAATCCCCAATTAAACGCCGTCAATCTACTCGCATTTATGTGGGTAATGTTCCTATTGGAGATGGCGCTCCGATCGCAGTTCAGTCAATGACAAACACGTTAACGACTGATGTTGCTGCGACAGTTGCTCAAATTAAAGCACTTGAGAAAGTCGGTGCCGACATTGTTCGTGTTTCAGTACCCACAATGGATGCTGCTGAGGCGTTTAAGCTAATTAAACAACAAGTATCAGTCCCTTTAGTTGCTGATATTCATTTTGATTATCGTATTGCACTAAAAGTTGCCGAGTATGGCGTAGATTGCTTACGTATTAATCCGGGTAATATCGGTAATGAGCAACGTATTCGCTCTGTTGTTGATTGTGCTCGTGATAAAAATATTCCAATTCGTATTGGTGTTAACGGCGGCTCATTAGAAAAAGACATTCAAGCTAAATATAAAGAGCCAACAGCAGAAGCGTTACTTGAGTCAGCAATGCGACATGTTGATATATTGGACAAAATGAACTTTGACCAGTTTAAAGTTAGCGTTAAAGCATCAGATGTATTTCTCGCAGTTGATTCATACCGCTTGTTAGCAAAACAAATCGCTCAACCACTGCATTTAGGTATTACTGAGGCTGGTGGTGCGCGCGCAGGCTCTGTAAAGTCAGCTGTTGGTTTAGGGTTACTATTATCTGAAGGTATTGGTGACACACTACGTATTTCTTTGGCAGCAGATCCTGTTGAAGAGATCAAAGTTGGTTTTGATATCTTAAAATCATTGCGTATTCGCTCTCGCGGCATTAACTTTATTGCTTGCCCTACATGTTCTCGTCAAGAGTTTGATGTGATCGCAACGGTTAATGAGCTTGAGCAGCGTTTAGAAGACTTAATCACACCAATGGATGTATCTCTTATTGGTTGTGTTGTAAATGGCCCTGGTGAAGCTGAAGTTTCGCACATGGGAATTGCGGGAAGTAACCGCAAAAGTGCGTTCTATGAAGATGGTATACGTCAGAAAGAGCGTTTTGATAATGATAATATTGTGGATAAATTAGAAGCAAAAATTCGTGCTAAAGCAGCAACGTTATCAAAAGAAAACCAAATTGATATTAATCAGATAGACTGATTAATTGTAGATATAAATAAACCCATTGGGAAGTGAACGTGGCTAAAGCAATCCAAGCAATTCGAGGCATGAATGACTGCCTTCCAACACAATCGCCATTGTGGCACAAAGTTGAAAATAGCGTAAAACGCGTTATCAGTGCATACGGTTATAACGAAGTTCGTATGCCTATCGTTGAGCAAACGAATCTTTTTAAACGAGCTATCGGTGAAGTTACTGATGTTGTTGAAAAAGAGATGTATACGTTTGAAGACCGTAATGGTGATAGCTTAACGCTTCGTCCTGAAGGGACTGCGGGTTGTGTTCGTGCAGGAATTGAAAATGGTCTACTGTACAACCAAGAGCAACGTTTATGGTACATGGGCCCAATGTTCCGTCACGAGCGCCCTCAAAAAGGTCGTTACCGTCAATTCCACCAAGTTGGTGTTGAAGTATTTGGTTTGAACGGCCCTGATATTGATGCTGAATTGATCATGATGACAGCGCGTTTATGGCGTGAATTAGGCATCGATCAACACGTTCGCTTAGAGTTAAACTCGATTGGTTCATTAGAAGCGCGTGCTAACTATCGTGTTGCACTTATTGCTTTTCTAGAACAACACCTAGATGTATTAGACGAAGATTGTAAGCGTCGTATGCACACTAATCCAATGCGTGTTTTAGATACAAAGAACCCAGATGTTCAAGCAATTTTAGGTGATGCACCTAAGTTATCTGAGTACTTAGATGATGATTCAAAAGCACATTTTTCTGGATTATGTGAACTACTTGACGCTGCTGGTATCCAATATCAAGTTAATGAACGTTTAGTTCGTGGATTAGATTATTATAACCGTACTGTTTTTGAGTGGGTTACTGAAAGTTTAGGCGCTCAAGGCACGGTATGTGGCGGTGGTCGTTATGATGGTCT
The DNA here is from genome assembly GCF_028765505.1 of Aliivibrio sp. A6. Taxonomy (NCBI): domain Bacteria; kingdom Pseudomonadati; phylum Pseudomonadota; class Gammaproteobacteria; order Vibrionales; family Vibrionaceae; genus Aliivibrio; species Aliivibrio sp. A6. The sequence goes on from NZ_JARACR010000009.1 coordinate 64,425, forward strand.
AGTTGAACAACTAGGCGGTAAAGCAACGCCAGCGGTTGGTTTTGCTATGGGTCTAGAGCGTTTAGTATTACTAATGGAAACATTAGAATTAACTGACGTTCGTCGTTCAGTTGATGTGTACATGGTGACGTCTGGCGAAGGTACATTAATGGCTGGTATGAAACTGGCTGAGTCCCTACGTGAACAAGTACCAGGCTTACGCGTAATGTGCCACTTTGGTGGCGGTAACTTTAAAAAACAATTTAAACGTGCTGATAATGCCGGTGCCGCAGTTGCTCTTATCTTAGGTGAGAGTGAAGTCGCTGAGCAGACAGTTAACGTAAAAGATTTACGAACTGGCGAGCAAGAAACTTTAGCTCAAACAGACGTATTCGCAAAATTAGCTGATTTGATTTAAGAGGATAGGACGTGGAAGCCTACGAAACTGAAGAACAACAAGTTGAAGCCATTAAAAGTTGGTGGAAAGAAAATGGCAAGGCAGTCGTTGTTGGTGGCGTTGTTGGCATTGGTGCCATTTTAGGTTGGAAATATTACCAATCGGCGCAAATTGAAGCAAAAGATACAGCGTCAATGTCTTATGAGAAAACATTAACGACATTGCAAGCATCTGGTGCAGAAGCCGCTGAGTCAACTCAAGCGTTTATTAATGCAAATGCAAAAAGCGAATACGCAACTTTAGCGGCTCTTCAGCTAGCAAAGGTACAAGTAGAAGCTGGCCAACTTGATAATGCAATAACGCAGTTAAATTGGATTGCAAGTAACAGCAAAGATGAGTCTTTGATTGCTACGGCACAAATTCGAATTGCTCGTATTCAAGCACAACAAGAAGAATTTGATGCAGCACTAACAACACTAGAAACAGTGAAACCTGCAAGTTGGGCTGCGCGTGTTGCTGAAGTTAAAGGTGATATTGCACTTCGTCAAGGTGATATAGCAACAGCTCGCTCTGCTTATACAGAGGCACTGCAAGCTGGTATGAACCAAGCGGTTCAAATGAAACTGGATGATTTAGCAGAGTAAGGACAACTGAATGCGTAAGGTGTTAAAAAAAGCGGCATTATGTACCTTTGGTTTCTCGATGCTTTTTGGCTGTGCGAGTGAAGAAGATACAATCGTAATGGCACCGGTTCCTGTTGTTCAAAATCAATTTGAACCAACTACGGAATGGACAAGTTCAATTGGAGATGGCGTTGGGCATTATTTTTCTCGTTTAACGCCTGTTTACGCTTATCAAAAAGTTTATGTTGCAAGTCGAGATGGTTTGGTTAAAGCGCTTGATCCTGAAAATGGTAAAACAATTTGGGAGCAAGACTTAGAGCAAGATGATACCGCTCGATTATCTGGCGGCTTAACACTGACATACGGCAAGGTCTTTATTGGTTCTGAGAATGGTGAGCTTATCACTCTTGATGCAGAGACGGGTGAAGAATTATGGCGTGAGAAAGTGGATGGTGAAGTACTTGCAAAACCATTAGCTGATGAAGGTTATGTTATTATTCATACAAGTCGTGGAGCATTGGTTGCTTTTGATGCTGAAACGGGTGTAGAACAATGGCAAATTAACAGTGAAGTGCCTAACTTAACCCTTCGTGGTGACAGTGCACCAGTGAGTATCTCAGGTGGTGTGTTTTGGGGAATGTCTAATGGTCGTTTAGCAGCTGCTTTGATCTCTAAAGGTCAGCTATTATGGCAACAACCAGTAGGTACACCAAAAGGGGCAACAGAAATTGATCGCCTCGTTGATGTTGATGCATCTCCACTTATTTTAGGTGGGCGCTTATATACCATTGGCTACAATGGTCAGTTAATCGCATTAGATCTTCGTACAGGGCAACCTGTTTGGAAGCGTAATTACTCATCAGCGATGAATATGTCATCAGATGGAAAGCGACTTTTCTTAGTGACAGAAAAAGATCATGTTGTCGCTGTTGATGCACGAAGTGGTACCGAGCTTTGGAATAATGAAGAGCTTGAATACCGCCAGTTAACATCGCCAACGATTATTGATAATTACATCGTAGTTGCTGATAGTGAAGGCTACCTACATTGGTTGGATAGAGATACCGGGTTGTTTATGTCTCAGCAAGAGATTGACAGTGACGGTATCGCAGTATCCCCAATTTTGGTGGAAGATAGCTTTGTTATTGTGACTCGCGAAGGCGATATCAAAAAAATGCGAATTAAATAAGTTTTATTTGCTATAATTGTGAATTGGCTCCAAGTCCTTTGGCTTTGGAGCCTTTTATTGTTTTTAGATAGTGAAAGATAATCCAATTTGGTGATGGCTTTACTACTTGATAAATCCGTTAAAACCATCATCAAATTGGTATTAGCTCGCGCTATGCCTATGATTAAATAAAGAGGTATGTATGATTCCTGTTGTTGCTCTGGTAGGGCGTCCAAATGTTGGTAAATCGACGCTGTTTAACCGTGTTACACGCACAAGGGATGCATTAGTTGCTGATTTTCCTGGTTTAACTCGTGATCGTAAATACGGCCGTGCTAAGTTAGAAGAGCAAGAATTCATTCTTATCGATACCGGTGGTATTGATGGAACAGAAGAAGGTGTAGAGACTAAAATGGCAGAACAGTCATTAGCTGCGATTGAAGAAGCTGATGTTGTGTTATTTATGGTTGATGGCCGTGCTGGTTTAACATCATCTGATGAAGCTATCGCAAAACACTTACGTTCACGTGAAAAACCAACCTTCTTAGTAGTAAATAAGATTGATGGTATTGATGCAGATGCAGCAAGTGCTGAATTCTGGCAGCTAGGCATGAACAAGGTTTATCAAATTGCAGCTTCACATGGCCGTGGTGTTACATCACTTTTAGAACTTGCTCTAGCTCCTTTTATGGAAGAGCTTGTTGAAGAGTCTTTGAAAGATGAAAACGGTGAGATGACTGATCTTACTGAGTTTGAAGATTTCGAAGAAGAAGAAAAAGATCTAACTGAAGAAGATGCAGAAAGAGATTTTTCTCGTCTTCAAGATCAACCAATAAAACTTGCAATTATTGGTCGTCCTAACGTAGGCAAATCAACACTAATTAACCGTATTCTTGGTGAAGAGCGTGTGGTTGTTTATGACATGCCTGGCACCACTCGTGACTCTATTTACATTCCTATGGAACGTGAAGGTCAAGAGTATGTATTAATCGATACAGCAGGCGTTCGTCGTCGTGGTCGTATTAATGAAACTGTTGAGAAATTCTCTGTAATCAAAACTCTAAAAGCAGTAGAAGACGCTAACGTTGTGCTTTTGGTTATCGATGCGCGTGAAAATATTTCAGATCAAGATCTAAGCTTACTAGGCTTTGCATTGAACGCTGGTCGTTCATTAGTTATTGCTGTGAACAAGTGGGATGGACTTGATAATGAAGTTAAAGAGAAAGTGAAATCTGAGCTAGATCGTCGTCTTGGCTTTGTTGATTTTGCTCGTCTTCACTTTATTTCAGCTCTACATGGTACTGGTGTTGGTCATTTATATGAATCTGTACAAGAAGCATATGTGTCTGCAACTAAGCGTGTAGGTACGTCTGTTCTTACCCGTATTATGAAAATGGCTCAAGAAGATCACCAACCGCCAATGGTTCGTGGTCGTCGTGTGAAATTGAAATACGCTCACGCAGGTGGTTATAACCCACCGCTTATCGTTATTCACGGTAACCAAGTAAAAGAACTACCTTCTTCTTACAAGCGTTTCTTAATGAACTATTTCCGTAAATCATTAGAAATTATGGGAACTCCTATTCGTATTCAATTCCAGAATAGTGAAAACCCATTTGAAGATCGCGGTGGTAAATTGACTCTATCTCAAGAGCGTCAACGTAAGCGTCTAGTTGGCGCTGTGAAAAACCGCAATAAGAAGTAACCTAGAGCTACTTTATTAATATTATTCAATAATAAAACGCCCACCTATTTGTTGGGCGTTTTTTTTAGGTAAAAATCATGACTCAGCTATCAGCAACAGAGATTTTATTTTGTCATAACACGTGGCAATCTAATTCCATTGTGAAACTTATTAAAGAAACAGAGCAAGGAAAGTGGGTTGTTACTAAAGAAACTCCGTTTCATCCTGTTAGCCATATTTGGCCAGATCACCCAGAAGACAAAGGTGTACTTCAAATCAACAATGTTGAATACCCTGTACTTACTTGCCAAACAGGTGCAATCGAACTGTCTACAGGTGAGCTTTATATTGGTAAAGATATTCCAATTAAACGTGGAGAAGAGGGCTGGGTTTTTGTTGTTTCGCATTTAATATCTAAAGATGCCGATATAGCAGTAGAAAATACTGTTGAGCTAAAGGTTGATAAAGAATACCAAGACTCATTGAGTCGCGGACACAGTGCTGGTCATATCGCTTATTTAGCATTAAACAAAGTGCTTCATGCTAATTATTGGCGTAAAGATGCAGATAGAAAAGATGAACTGGGTCATTACAATTTCAATAGCTACGCTCAAGAAACCAGCTTTGTTACAGAAGATCATTGCGAAGATGTATACCGTTTAGGTAAAACATTACGTAAGCGAGGATTGAATAGTGCAGAGATGATGTCGGATCTTGAGAGTATTGCAGCGCAAGTGAATCAGCAGATTAGTGTGTGGCTTGCCTTAGAAAATGAAGTTTCTATTGAGTGTGAAGGTAAAGCGTTAACTGATTCACGTTACTGGATAGCAGACTTTGGTATAGATGGTGTTGCTAAGCTTCCTTGTGGTGGAACGCATGTCTCTTCTTTTAAAGAATATCAAGAGATTAACGTTCAGCTTAACGCACAAGGTGAGCAAGAATTATTAATGTTAACTCGCTCTACTAAGCGAGTATAAAGTCGAAATTACATGAGATGTAACTCTTCTTCTGTATTTGGTATTATTTCCATGTTTTCGACTGAAATAGAAAGGTTAATACTGATTGATGTGCTGGATCTTCTGTTTTGAATGAACTGTTTTGATATTTTATAGCGTTTAAAATTGAAAAACAGGATATGTAACTAATGCTTTCGGGGTGTGGTTATATAAATGTTCTTAAAGGGCATGATCGCTGATCAGATCCCTATAAGCATAAAGATCCACACTTTTAAATGCGTACAGAGACACTGTGTTTATTTGAAATTGATTAAGAAGGAAACAGCGATGCAAACAAACGAATGTCCTAAATGCCAGTCTGAATTGCGTTGGCAGCGAGAAGGATATCATTGTGATTTTTGTCAGGTTGATTTTACAAAAGTAGCTTATTGTCCAGATTGCAATAAGGAGATGGAAAAGCTTAATGCGTGTGGTGCAGCAAGCTATTTTTGTCATGATTGCAATGAGTTGAAATCTAAGTCTCGTGCAAAAACTAACTTTGTAGAGATGAGATCTAACTAGCCTAAGTTCAGGCTAGTTAATTATTGTTGAGGTAATTTCGCCATCAGCAAAACGAGTGGTTATGCTTTCACCAGTCACAACTTGTTTTGTTGAAGTGACAACCGCTCCTTTGTTATTACGAGTAATGGAATAGCCGCGTTGTAATGTCGCTAATGGACTAACGGTATCGAGCTTCTCTGCTGCTAATGCTAAGTGATGACGCTGCATTAATAGATTTCTGTCCATTGAATCGAGTAAACGGCGCTTTAGTTCCTCTATTCGTAATTTATCTTGAGATACTTTTTTGGCAGGAGATAGATTACTTAAGCGTAAAGTTAGGTTCTCAACCTTATATTGGTGACGTTGCAAACGTTGCTGCATATACGCCATCAAACGTTGATTCAAATCATCAAGCTTTTGGCTTTGATTGTTTAACTGCATTTGTGGGTGCTGTTTTTCAAGACGATGCTGAAGAGTTGATAGTTGACGCTGCTGTTTTGATAAATAGCGATCCATTGCACTGTTTAATCGTCGTTTCTGATGACTAACCGTTTGCAGTTGAGAAGACAAATCACGACTTACTAATTCAGCCGCAGCAGAAGGTGTTGGCGCTCGCACATCTGCGACAAAATCGGCAATGGTTACGTCGATCTCATGCCCAACCGCACTCACTATTGGGATCTCACTTGCCGCAATGGTTCTTGCCACGATCTCTTCATTGAAGCACCAAAGATCTTCCAATGAGCCTCCGCCTCGACCCACGATCAAAATATCACACTCATTACGAGTATTAGCACGTCCAATCGCTTGTGCAATTTGAATTGCTGCACCAGCACCTTGAACCATGGTTGGGTAAATGACTACGGGTAGGTTAGGATCACGTCGTTTCAATACGTTTAAAATATCAAATAAAGCAGCGCCTGTTTGCGAGGTAATGATACCGACACGTTTTGGCTGTTCTGGTAAAGGCTGTTTAGCCGTTTGTGCAAAGAGGCCCTCTGCAGCAAGTGACATTTTAAGCTGGTCAAACTCTTGTTGAAGGCGGCCATCGCCTTCGGGCTGCATACTTTCAATAATTAATTGATAGTCGCCGCGGGGTTCGTATAAAGAAAGGCGAGCTTTAACAAGAACTTGTTTACCGTTTTGAGGCTTAAAAGTAACCCGACGATTATTGCCTTTGAACATCGCACATTTGACTTGTGCTTGGCTGTCTTTAAGCGTGAGATACCAATGCCCAGAGACGGGAACAGTAAGGTTTGAGATTTCCCCAACAAGCCAAACAATGCCCATTTCATTTTCTAATAATAGGCGAACTTCAGAGTTAAGACGTGAGACTGTAAAGATGCGAGGATTAGAATCGAGAGACATGATAATGCCTTAGACATGGCTATAGGAATTAGCGGCAATATAATACATAGCAAGGGGGATAATGCAAATTAAAAATAAATAAATGTGTAGCCAAGCGATTGCGCCGTGCGTATAATCCGTCTGCAATATCAAATCCAAAACACTTTATTATGCGAAACGATAAAGTGGGATTTATTCCTTTAAACACTTATTGTTGTGAGATATTGCAAATGCTACGAATCGCAAAAGAAGCTTTAACCTTCGATGACGTTTTACTCGTCCCAGCACACTCCACAGTTCTTCCTAACACCGCTGATCTTCGCACTCAGTTAACGAAGACTATCTCTCTAAATATCCCTATGATTTCAGCATCAATGGATACAGTGACAGAAGCGCGCCTTGCTATTGCATTAGCGCAAGAGGGTGGCATCGGTTTTATCCACAAGAACATGTCTATTGAACAGCAAGCTGAACAAGTTCGCTTAGTAAAAATCTTTGAGGCAGGCGTTGTATCTGCTCCAGTAACCGTTCGTCCTGACGCAACTATCCAAGATGTGAAAGATCTGACTGAAAAGCACGGTTTTGCTGGCTTCCCTGTAGTAACTGAAACTAACGAACTTGTTGGTATCATTACTGGTCGTGATGTTCGTTTTGTAACAGACCTATCTAAGAAAGTTGACGTTGTTATGACGCCAAAGGCACGCTTAGCTTCTGTTAAAGAAGGTGCAACTCGTGAAGAAGTTCAAGAGAAAATGCATGAAGCGCGTGTTGAAAAAGTATTGGTAGTGAACGATGAGTTCCAACTAACCGGTATGATTACAGCAAAAGATTTCCACAAAGCAGAACGTAAACCAAATGCATGTAAAGACGAACGTGGTCGTCTACGTGTAGGTGCTGCTGTTGGCGCCGGCGCTGGCAATGAAGAGCGTGTTGCTGCTCTTGTTGAAGCGGGCGTTGATGTTCTACTTATCGATTCATCTCACGGTCATTCAGAAGGCGTCTTACAACGTATTCGTGAAACTCGTGCATCTTTCCCAGACCTACAAATTATTGGTGGTAACGTTGCTACTGGTGCGGGCGCTAAAGCATTAATCGATGCTGGTGTAAGTGCTGTAAAAGTAGGCATCGGCCCAGGTTCAATCTGTACTACTCGTATCGTTACGGGTGTGGGTGTTCCTCAAATTACGGCTATTTCAGATGCAGCAGAAGTTGCAACGGCTCACGATATTCCAGTCATTGCAGATGGCGGCATCCGTTACTCTGGTGATATCTGTAAAGCGATTGCAGCTGGTGCATCATGTGTAATGGTTGGTTCAATGTTTGCGGGTACAGAAGAAGCACCGGGTGAAGTGATTCTTTATCAAGGTCGTTCATACAAATCTTACCGTGGCATGGGCTCTCTTGGTGCGATGTCTCAAGGTTCTTCAGACCGTTACTTCCAATCTGATAATGCAGCGGACAAGCTTGTGCCTGAAGGTATCGAAGGTCGTATCGCATACAAAGGTCGTCTAAAAGAGATCGTTCACCAACAAATGGGTGGTTTACGTTCAAGCATGGGCCTAACAGGTTCAGCAACAATTGAAGACATGCGTACTAAAGCTGAATTTGTTCGTATTTCAGGTGCAGGGATGAAAGAGTCTCACGTACATGATGTTCAGATCACGAAAGAAGCACCTAATTATCGTTTGGGTTAAAAGAAGCGCCTAGGCTAATTTTTCTTAATTTTCTTTGCAGAATCTTCCGATTTCGTTGTCAAAGGTGCTCATTTACACTTGTAAACTCCGTGCCTTTTTCTAGAACTCGAATGATTCTGCTGTGAAATATAAAGAAAAAACTTTGTACCAAATTCAATTTTAAGCGTGTGGTTTTATAGTGAAACCACACTAAATAAATGACTTTTTGAGAAAGACTAATGACGACTAATATCCACGATCAACGCATTCTTATTTTAGATTTTGGTTCTCAATACACGCAGCTTGTTGCGCGTCGTATCCGTGAGATTGGTGTTTACTGTGAGCTTTGGAGCTGGGATGTAGAAGAATCTGACATCCGTGATTTTAACCCAGATGGCATCATCTTATCTGGTGGTCCTGAAAGTGTTACTGAAGCAAATTCTCCTCGTGCTCCTCAATATGTATTTGATTCTGGTGTTCCTGTATTTGGTGTGTGTTACGGCATGCAAACAATGGCAGAACAACTTGGCGGTAAAGTAGCAACGTCTACTGAGCGTGAATTTGGTTATGCTGCGGTACAAGTAACAGGTGAATCAGCGCTGTTTAAAGATCTTGAAGCAACTCAAGATGTTTGGATGAGCCACGGTGATAAAGTTGTTGAAATCCCATCTGATTTCGTAAAAATTGCAGAGACAGAAACTTGTCCTTACGCAGCAATGGCGAACGAAGAGAAAAAATACTACGGTGTTCAATTCCACCCAGAAGTAACTCATACTAAAAACGGTCTAAAAATGCTTGAGAACTTTGTTCTTAATGTATGTGGCTGTGAAGGTCTGTGGACTTCAGCATCAATCATTGAAGATGCCGTTGCTCGAATTAAAGAGCAAGTAGGCGATGATGAAGTGATTCTTGGTTTATCTGGTGGTGTAGATTCATCAGTAGTCGCTATGCTTGCTCACCGTGCAATCGGTGACAAACTAACGTGCGTATTTGTTGATAATGGTCTACTTCGTTTAAATGAAGCAGAGCAGGTAATGGAAATGTTCGGTAACAAGTTTGGTCTTAAGATCATTCATGTTGAAGCTGAAAAGCGTTTCCTAGATGCACTTGAAGGTGAATCAGATCCTGAAGCGAAACGTAAGATCATTGGTCACGTATTTGTAGATATCTTCGATGAAGAGTCGAAGAAACTATCAAATGCAAAATGGTTAGCTCAAGGCACTATCTACCCAGATGTTATCGAATCAGCAGCATCGAAAACAGGTAAAGCACACGTTATCAAATCTCACCACAATGTTGGTGGTCTTCCTGATGACATGGAGATGGGTCTTGTTGAGCCATTACGTGAGCTATTTAAAGATGAAGTGCGTAAGATTGGCCTAGAATTAGGTCTTCCATATAACATGCTTTATCGTCACCCGTTCCCTGGACCAGGTTTAGGTGTTCGTGTTCTTGGTGAGATTAAGAAAGAGTACTGTGACTTATTGCGTCGTGCTGATGCTATCTTCATTGAAGAGCTGCACAATGCGGATCTTTACCACAAAGTATCTCAAGCGTTCACGGTATTCTTACCAGTACGCTCTGTAGGTGTAATGGGTGATGGTCGTAAATACGATTGGGTTGTGTCTCTACGAGCAGTAGAAACTATCGACTTTATGACAGCGCATTGGGCACATTTACCATACGATTTCTTAGGTAAAGTATCTAACCGCATTATCAATGAAGTAAGTGGCATTTCTCGTGTTGTTTACGATATTTCTGGTAAGCCACCAGCAACAATCGAATGGGAATAATCTCTGATTCAATGAATCTGATTTAATTTAAGAAAGCGCCGGAAGGCGCTTTTTTTGTTTCAGTTGTAAAGTATAATAATTTATATTGTTAGTTATATGTTTCAATGAAAACTTATCTTACAAAATATATGTTTGCACTTCTAAATTATTCAACTAAATGCTCTATTTCTTTCTTAAGTGGTTTACACTGTTTCAGCAAAAGAAAAGTTAAGAGAAGTCACATAATTTCCAAATTCTTTTCTGAAAATACAACATTAATAATAGATGGAGTTACGGATGAGTAACCAAGCAGCAGAGAAAGCATCTAAGCCAAGTGGTATGGATCGTTTTCTAAATACAATCGAACGAGTAGGTAACAAGATCCCAGATCCTGCACTACTGTTTTTCTGGGGCCTTTTAATTGTTTGGGGTCTTTCAGCGCTATTATCACAAGTACAATTTGACTTGATTCATCCTGTTACTCAAGATGCAGTTCAAGTGAAAAACCTTTTAACTGGTGATTCTTTAGCAAACTTTTTAGCAACAATGGTGAAAAACTTCACCGGTTTTGCTCCACTAGGTATCGTATTAGTAGCGATGCTAGGTGTTGGTGTTGCTGACTCTTCAGGCTTTATTCAAACTGGCCTAAAGAAAATGCTTAACTTCACTCCAGCGAAACTATTAACGCCAATGCTTATTCTTGTTGCTATCGTGTCACACACAGCAGCAGATGCAGGTTACGTTTTAGTTATCCCACTAGGTGGTATCATTTTCCACGCGGCAGGTCGTCACCCATTAGCGGGTATCGCAGCTGCATTTGCGGGTGTATCTGGTGGTTTCTCTGCAAACTTTATCCCATCGGGAATCGATCCATTACTGGCTGGCTTTACACAAACAGCAGCACAAGTACTCGATACGACTTACATTGTTAACCCATTAGCAAACATTTACTTTACAGGCCTTTCTTCAATTCTAATTGTTGCGATTGGTTGGTATGTAACTGATAAAATTATCGAACCACGTTTAGCAAATACTCCTGTTGATGAAGATGCAGAAACAGCACCGGATTTAGGCTCTTTTACAGAGATTGAATCGAAAGCATTTAAGTTCGCTGGTTGGGCAATGGTTGCTGGTATCGCACTGTTAATTGCACTTATTTATCCTGAAGATTCAGCACTGCGTTCTCCTGATGGCCAAATTACGTCATTCTCAGCGCCTTTAATGCAGTCAATTGTACCGCTTATTTTCATTCTGTTTATTATTCCAGGTATCGTTTATGGACGTGTATCAGGTACATTTAAAAGCAGTAATGATGTAATTAAAGCAATGTCAGAAACGATGGGCACGATGGGGGCATACATGGTTATGTCATTCTTCTGTGCACAATTCTTAGTTGCTTTCAGTCAATCAAACATCGGTACAATTTTAGCAATGTACGGTGCTGATTTCTTAAAAGCATTAGATCTTCCTGGTCAATTAACGATTATTGGTATGATCTTACTAACGGCATTCGTTAACTTGCTTATCGGTTCGGCATCAGCGAAATGGGCTCTAATTGGTCCTGTATTAGTTCCAATGTTAATGGGTGTTGGTATCTCTCCTGAGCTTTCTCAAGCGGCATACCGTGTAGGTGATTCTGTTTCAAACATCATCTCACCATTAATGGTATTCTTCCCGTTAGTTGTGGTTTACTGCCAACGCTATGTTAAATCAACGGGTATCGGTACATTGGCTTCTCTAATGATGCCTTTCTCTATCGCAATGCTAATTGGTTGGACAATCTTCTTACTAGCATACTGGGCTCTAGGTATTCCACTAGGTATCCAAGCGCCATACACATATAACCTTCCTGGTTAATTTGTATTAGTAAAAATAAAAGCCCTGAGAATGGTAAGTTCTCAGGGCTTTTTTATGAAAGTGAAGAAGAGGAGGGGAGATTACTTAAATTTTCTTAGATAACGATACACAGAGTCTTTCGACACATTAAGAATATTGGCGGTGATCTGAGTAGCGTCTTTGATATTGAATGCACCTTGGTGGTGTAAACGTTCAACAATGGTTCTGACTCTTCGAGAGACGGCTATACTTTCATCTTCTAACACTTCACTCTGTATTCTTGAAATCGAATCCGTTAGCATTTCTATACTGTCCTTTGCAAAGGTTTCTGGTGACGCTGCTAACTGAGCTGATTGTGGAAATAAATCCATAAAAAAGCTGTTCATTGGTACATCAAGATTTGAGTTAATGCAAAGTAAAGCAATAGGTATACCTGCCTCATTTCGAATCATCGAAGTAACAGAACGCATTAATTCGCCTTTATCTGTTCGTGTGAAATAAGGGGTTGATACATCAGAACCCGCTTTTAACTTTTCTAATGCTAAGTTGGTTATAGGCGCGCCAATACCACGGCCCGTGACATGCCCATTAGCAATTTTAATGATTGATGGATTGTCTGAATCTAAAGAGTGCAATACGACTTCGACATGTTTTCCAAACATAGCAGCAATGCCATCAACGATACTAAAGGTTGATTGAAGAATTAGCTTATCGGCGGTAGATAGTTTATGTAGCATAGATACTCTTATGTTAGTGGAAAGTGATGTCACTAGCTAATAGTGACATCTTTTCATTATGATGCCATTATTTCAATGATTTCATGGTCAATATTCGGCATGCCTGTTGTTATCATTCTACCTATATTTTTAATGGTTTTTTCTACATCTTCTGCGATAACACCTTGCTTTGTTACACAATGGTCATTCAAAGCAAGAAGAGATGATTTCATGGCTGATTGAGCACTACTGCCGACTTTCATTGCACAGGTTGATTTCGCTCCATCACAGATCATTCCACTCGTATCACTAATGGTATTTTGAATCGCAGAGCAAGATTGTTCGAATGTCCCACCAGCTAAATAAACCATTGCCATAGCGGCGGCGGCTGAGGTTACAGCATTGCCACAAAATGCCGATAGTGGTGGGTAATGAGATTTAATGTAAATAGCACCAAGATGACTCATGATAAAGGCTCTTGCTAATGCTTCGTCATCGGCATTATAAAAATCAGCCATTTTTACCACAGGGATTGTTGCTGCGATACCTTGGTTACCACTGCCATAATTAGACATCGCCGGTAAGGTCGCACCGCCCATTCGTGCATCAGATGCTGCTGAGGTATAAATTAAAATATCACTATCTAAACTTTTTGATAGCAAGCCAGTTTCAATATTTTTTTGATAGGTACGGCCAACTTCTAAGCCGTATGGATTCTTTAATCCTTCTTGAGCGAGTGCAATATTGAGTTCTTTAGCTTTAAGAATAAATTTAATGTCATCAAATTCAGCCTGAGTAGCGAAGTTATAAATTGATGATATTGTGATATCTACGCCATCACAAATAGAAGCCGTAGAAGCTTTTGGTAATAAAGAATCAAGGGAAAAAATGATATTACCATTTAGACGTTTTTCAACAATGAGCGTATGACCTCCGCTGATCGTTACTTCTGCTCGCTGTTGTGAGCTTTTAACGATAACGCGACAATAGATAAATTCATCTGTGGCTTCTCGTTTTACTTGAACGTGTCCTGCATCAATCAGCTGCTGAGCTTCGTTGAGTTGAGATTCGTTTAATTTTGCTAGTACTTCCAACCCGGCTTCTGGATCTCCGCCAGTAGCTCCTGTAGCTGCAGCAATGGCAAGACCAACTCTACCTGTTCTTGGAACAAAAACACCCATACTATTTTTATACAAATTATCAGAGACAAAAACATCAATAGTTTCTGGTTTTTCTCCAAGCATCTGTGTTGCTACGCTTGTCGCATAGGCTGCACAAATAGGTTCAGTACACCCAAGGGCTGGTTTCACAACATTTTTTAAAATAGTGATGTATTGTTTCCAGGTAGAGTTCATTTTGTTCGCCTTTATCTAATTATTATTTTTGATGCGCAATTGCTTCTACTTCAACTAATACGCCAAGCGGAAGATCTTTTACCGCAAAGCAAGAGCGTGCAGGGCAGTCGGTATGAAAAACGGTTTTATATACTTCATTAAATGCAGCGAAATCAGTGATGTTAGCAAGGTAGCAGGTTGTTTTTAATACCGTATTTACATCGCCATTTGCTGCTTCGATTACTGAAATTAAGTTTTTAAGAGACATTTCAGATTGAGCAGCAATTCCCCCTTCAACAACTGAGCCTGTTGAACCATCTACCGGTAATTGACCCGATGTAAAAATAAGCCCATTAAATGCGGTGCCGTGAGAGTAAGGACCGATTGCTTCTGGTGCTGATTTTGCCACGATAATTTGCTTCATATGTATTGTCCTTTTTTTTGCAACTATTTTTGATTTTAAGTTTTAGTTTAAAATATGCAAAAATAATTGCATTTAGTTTGTGTGAGTTGAATTTATGCTTATTTGTAAGGGATTGCAATGACTTTGTAGTAAATTTTTGTTTGTTTTACGAACTGAGATCTCGCTATAATTTCAAATAAAATTGCATTGTTATTTTTAGATTAGAGAGTAAATTCTTCAAAAGTTGCAAGTTGGCGGCAATTTGTCGCTTTAAAATTATAAGAATAGTGATCCCTACAAAGATGGAGTTTTATATGAACACAGCTACATTAGCAGGACTTGGTCGTGATCAAAGTAATATGACTGATTCTGAATGGAAAAAAGCCACTAAATTTGACAGCACTGATATTGGTTGGATAGTGATTAGTATTGGTATGGCTATTGGTGCGGGTATTGTTTTTCTACCTGTTCAAGTAGGTATTATGGGACTTTGGGTTTTCCTTCTATCTTCAATTATTGGCTATCCAGCCATGTATTTGTTTCAAAAACTTTTTATTAATACTCTTGCCGAAGCAAAAACATGTACAGATTATCCAGGTGTCATTACTGGTTATTTAGGTAAGAACTGGGGAGTGGCCTTAGGTGTCCTTTATTTCATTATGTTGGTTATTTGGGTATTGGTTTACTCATTAGCGGTAACCAATGACAGTTCTTCATACTTACACTCGTTTGGTGTAACGGAAGGGCATTTAAATGACAATGTTTTTTATGGTTTAGGGCTGATCTGTGTTCTTGCTTTTATTGGCTCTAAAGGTGAGAAAGTACTATTTAAACTATCTGGCTTTATGGCTGTAACGGTACTTTCATTAGTTGCAGTTATGGGTTTATTACTGGTTTCTCGTTGGGATTTTTCTAATATCCCAGCAATGGGATCGTTTGGTCCAATGTTAAAAGATGCGATTATTACGCTTCCATTTACCCTAACGTCTATTCTTTTTATTCAATCTCTTAGCCCTATGGTTATCTCGTATCGTTCACGTGAGAAATCAATTGAAGTTGCGCGTTATAAATCATTAAGAGCGATGAATATTGCTTTTGCTATCTTATTTGTTGTTGTGTTCTTTTTTGCAGTGTCATTTACCTTTGCAATAAGTCAAGAACAAGCGGTTGAAGCAATGAATAAAAACATCTCTGCATTAGCGATTATTGCTCATTACTTCCCAGGAAGTTGGGCAACGGTTACCGGCATTGTGATTAATATTTTTGCTGTCGTAACTTCATTCTTTGGTGTGTTTATGGCATTTCAAGAAGCGTGTCGTGGTATTGCAATGAACTTATTGTTAAGACGTATGGATGAGTCTGTAATTAATAAAGAGTTAGTAAATAAACTCATTACGGTGTTTATTATTTTGCTTGCGTGGTCTGCTGTTGCGTTAAATGCGCCTATCTTATCTTTTACTTCGATTTGTAGCCCTGTTTTTGGTCTAGTAGGTTGTTTAATTCCAGCTTACCTTGTGCATAAAGTGCCAACACTTCATAAGTACAAAGGCTTATCTACTAATCTAATTATTGTTACAGGTATTCTTCTTTGTATCTCTCCAGTGTTAGCGTTTATCTAATTATAGAAAATTAATATATAGACATAAAAAATCCCAGAGGAAGGAGAACCTACTCTGGGATTTTTCTATTTATACTTTGCTTATTTTAAATCAGTATTATTTATTTAAATAAGCAGCATGAAACTCTAAATGCTCATCAATAAAAGTAGAAATGAAGAAGTAGCTGTGGTCGTAACCTGGTTGCATTCTTACTTCTACATCGGCACCAGATTGCTCTGCTGAAGAAAGTAGGTATTCCGGTTTTAACTGTTCTTCCAAAAAGCCGTCCGCTTCACCTTGGTCAACTAAGATCGGAAGTTTTGAGTCTTTTTTAAGAAGTTCAGCACTGTCGTATTCTAACCAAGCTTCTTTATTATCACCTAGGTATAAACCTAACGCTTTTTGTCCCCAAGGGCAGTTAATTGGACTAGCAATAGGACTAAATGCAGAAATTGATTGGTACATATCTTGGTTTTTTAAACCGATAGTAATAGCACCATGACCACCCATACTGTGACCAGAAATCGATTTTTTATCTGATACCGGAAAGTGTTCTTCGATTAATGATGGTAGCTCTTTTGTCACATAGTCATACATATGATAATGACGGTTCCAAGGAGCTTGAGTTGCATTTAAGTAGAACCCAGCACCTAGACCAAAATCGTATGCGCCTTCTGCATCATCAGCAACGTCTTCACCACGAGGGCTTGTATCCATAGCAACAATCGCAATGCCTAATTCAGCCGCTTTTTTGAATGCGCCCGCTTTTTGCATGAAATTTTCATCGGTGCAGGTCAAGCCTGATAACCAGTATAAAACAGGAACTGGGTTTGTCTCAGAAGCGTTTGCAGGAAGAAAAATAGCAAATCGCATATCGCAATTTAATGCTGATGATGTATGTGTGTATTGTTTGTGCCAACCACCGGCAACTTTTGCTTGGCTGATATTTTCGATTGTCATGATGAGCCCTTTTATATTTTGATTCATATCAGCGAGATCACTGTATTGAATAGAAATCTACTGGTTGATTTTGAAGTGCTTTAAAATAAAGAATGGAGCATTCAGTAATGCTTATCTATAAATTACGCTACCCACGCAGATAAACATACCGTCTTTATATAAAGCACTTAGAGATCAAAAGTAGAATAGGGGCTAGAGTATCTACCCCCTCACTTTTACTTATTTATCCATATGTAGAACAGTACGGATAGATTTACCTTCGTGCATTAGATCGAACGCCGCGTTTACATCCGCAAGACCCATAGTGTGAGTGATGAAATCATCAAGAGCGAACTCACCTTGCATGTAACGGTCAACGATACCTGGAAGCTCAGTACGGCCTTTAACGCCACCGAATGCAGAGCCACGCCATACACGACCAGTCACAAGTTGGAATGGACGAGTTGAGATCTCTTGGCCAGCACCAGCAACACCGATGATGATTGATTCACCCCAACCTTTGTGACAACACTCAAGAGCAGCACGCATAACGTTTACGTTACCGATACACTCAAAAGAGTAATCCACGCCGCCGTCAGTCATTTCAACAATCACTTCTTGAATTGGCTTATCGAAGGTTGTTGGGTTGATGCAATCAGTCGCGCCTAATTTTTTAGCTAGCTCGTATTTGCTTTCGTTCAAGTCAACACCGATGATGCGACTTGCACCCGCCATTTTAGCGCCGATGATAGCTGAAAGACCGATACCACCTAGGCCGAATACAGCAACCGTGTCGCCTTTTTCAACTTTAGCCGTGTTAAGAACCGCACCCATACCAGTCGTTACGCCACAACCTAGAAGACACACCTCTTCAAGAGGGGCATCTTTAGATACTTTCGCTAAAGAGATTTCAGGAAGTACTGTGTATTCAGAGAACGTAGAGCAACCCATGTAATGGAAAATAGTTTCACCGTTAATAGAGAAACGACTTGTTCCATCAGGCATAAGGCCTTGACCTTGAGTTTCACGAACCGCCTGACAAAGGTTAGTTTTGCCAGATTTACAGAATTTACACTCACCACATTCAGCAGTGTAAAGAGGGATAACGTGGTCACCGACTTCAAGACCCGTTACGCCTTCACCCACCATTTCAACAATACCGCCACCTTCGTGACCTAAGATTGAAGGGAAGATACCTTCTGGATCATCACCAGATAGAGTGAATAAGTCAGTGTGACATACACCAGTAGCAACGATGCGAACTAAAACTTCGCCTGCTTTAGGAAGTTGAACATCCACTTCTTCCATTTTAAGAGGTTCGCCAGCAGCCCAAGCTACCATTGCTTTAGATTTGATGTGAGTTTGACCAGGTTTAATATCAAGAGCCATTGGATTTTCCTTATTGGGATAATGTAATCGACGACATATATGCAAGTTTCATTTTAAGCATAGTGCTATTTTTTGTTTGTGCTCGTCGTCTTGTTGGGTGCCATTATAAGTATTTCGCATCAATTGATAATACGGTAGAATAGTAAATAATTTTTACGAATATGTAATAATACTAGTGGGGAATTGCCTGTGATTGATTGGGAAGGGGTAACTGAGTTTGTTGCCGTTGCTGAAGCGCAAAGCTTTACCGGAGCGGCCAGAGCTCTTGATACATCAGTGGCTCAAATTAGCCGTAAAGTTGCTGCGTTAGAAGATCGTTTATCAATTAAGTTATTGATCAGAACAACGCGAAAGGTGTCGGTAACTGAAGCAGGACAAACTTATTATCAGCATTGTCGTCATTTAGTTGAAGGATTAAAACAAGCAGATAGAGCGATCACTGAGCTTAATGCAACACCTCAAGGACGCTTAAAAATCACATCGTCGGTGACGTATGGTGAGCAGTTAATTGCGCCATTGCTTAGTGATTTTATGCTGATGTACCCACAGCTTGAGCTTGAACTTGTTTTATCAAATCAGACATTAGATTTGGTTGAGCAAGATTTTGACCTGGCGATTCGATTAGGCCGTTTAACCGATTCAACTATGATGGCAAAGCGCTTATCAAGTCGACAGGTTAGAGTGTGCGCTTCTCCTAGTTATATTGAAAAACATGGTGAGCCTCATACCTTATCTGAATTATCTCAGCATAACTGTTTGATTGGTAGTTTGCCTATTTGGCGTTTTATTGAAAAGAAAAAAGAAAAAAGCGTAAGAGTGAAAGGGTCTGTTCATTGTAATAGCGGTGCAGCCTTAACTAATGCAGCGTTAAAAGGCTTAGGTATCGTTCAATTGCCTGATTTTTATGTTCAGGAATCAATGGATAAAGGTGAGTTGGTTGAAATACTCGTACCTTATCGTGAGCCAAAAGAGGGGATTTGGGCGGTGTATCCAAATAACCGACATCTTTCCACTAAGGTTCGTTTATTGGTTGAATTTTTAGCCCAAGAGTTAGCTGAATAGATGAGTGTTGAAAAAGAAAATAAAGATGCGAACTTCTATATGCAGCGAGCAATAGAACTGGCCGCAATTGCTGAAGAGGAAGGTGAAGTTCCTGTTGGTGCTGTGATTGTCTTAGATGGTGAAATCATAGGTGAGGGGTGGAACCGTTCAATTGGTTCTCATGATGCAACGGCACATGCCGAGATGATGGCGATTAAACAAGCGGGAAGTAAAATTGAAAACTATCGCTTAGTTGATGCGACGTTATACGTTACGTTAGAACCATGTCCTATGTGTGCTGGTGCGATTGTGCATAGTCGTATTAAGCGTGTTATTTTTGGTGCATCAGATATGAAAACAGGCGCATCTGGCAGTGTGATTAATTTATTTACGTCAGCAACCGCATTTCATTTTGTAGAGTGTGCTTCTGGAGTGATGGAAGAAGAGTGTAGAGCACAGCTACAAGCTTTTTTTAAACGCAGACGTAAAGAGAAAAAAGAAGAGCGAAAGTTACAGCGGGAAGCTGAATTGAAAAATCAGATGATGGAATAATCTAGAAGATAAAGTAAATGTAAGAGAGGGCAAATTGAATTATCGCAATTTGCCTTTTTACTGTGTGCGCATAAAAAACGCTTGCCTAAAGATTATCGACAAGAGAACGGTTCACCTTCATCAAACAGTGACATAGCATAAGTTCGTTGACGATGAAGCACTTTCTTGTGGTTATTTAACAGCTTACGTCGACGTTGAGTACTGCCTTTTAGTGAGGTACTTGGTTTAAGTTTTCTTCTATTAGAGAGCATAGGCTCCCCCTTAATTTAACGAATAAAAATTAAAGTACGTTTAATACCAATTCCAGTAATTATCTGATCATTATTACTGGTTAAATCACTTAGTAATTTCGTTAAAAATTTTTATTGTAGAATAACTACTTATAAGAATTTTTGCCTTATTCTTAAGCGATTTTCCTGCGTAATAAATAGATCATTTAATTAATTACATTGGTATAACTTTAATTGGCATGATCTTGAGAACAAGTAACTCAGAGTATGTGTTAATTGTTACCGTAACATGAACATGCCATTTAGTAAGTTTTTTTAACAATTTTTATTACCAGCAAATAGAAAGTTATTTGCTAGATGTGGCATTATACCAATCTACATAAGTATTTGATCATTCTTGCTTGTTAAAATCGATTATATCTGCGTTATAAATTTTGTAATTAGAACCACTAGTTACTGTAATTTATGCCTTGCTCTAATCGATTTTTCCTACGCAATTATCTGATCAACTATTTATCCAGAATGGTATTACTAATCGTCGCAGCTGCAGAAGAAAGTGGCACATCAATTACGGTTAAATCTTCAACCGTAATTTCTTCTTGGATCAACTTGTTTGCTTGTTCTTGTTCATAGCCAATAATACTTTGGTAATAACGGCGAATGTTCTCTACATAATTCTGAGCTTCATCACCACGAGCAAAACCATAGCGAAGGTACTTGTAATAACGCTTTTGACGTAATAGTGGCAGGTTATCTTTAACATCTGTCCAAGAGTCAGGATCTCCACCTAAACGTTGAGTTAGACGTCTTGCATCCATCATATGTCCAAAGCCTATATTGTATGAAGCAAGTGCAAACCAAATCTTCTCATGTTCAGTAATTGAGTCAGGAACCCGCTTTACAATTCTGCGTAAATATTCAGCGCCACCACGAATACTCTGTTCTGGATTTAAACGGTTTTTAACACCAACAGATTGGGCCGTTGGTAGTGTTAACATCATCATGCCACGAACGCCTGTTGGGGATTTTGCAAGAGGATTCCAATGAGACTCTTGGTAAGAAAGAGCAGCAAGGAAACGCCAATCAAAGTCACCTGCGTATTTTTTAAATAGTGGTTCCCATTTTGGCAACTTACTTTCTAGTGCTCGAATAAAAGCACGAGTGTCGACATAATCAAACGACTCAACATGACCAAAGTATTTCTCTTCAAGAAGCGCTAGTTTGCCACTCTCTTTTAACTCACCAAAGAATTCAATGAGTAGGGCTTGTAAGCTGTCATCTTCTGTTTGTTGTATAAACCATGCAACGGGTTGATCTTCCGTTAATTCAAAAGCGACAGCCAATTCAGGATGAATACGTTGTGTCAGTGATAATTCAACAGAATCAGCGATCGTGTAGTGTATTTCGCCAGTCGCTACTTTTTTTAGTAACTCGCTAACATCAGTATCCGCTTCAGTATGCCACTCTAATTTCGGGTGCTTTTCTTTAAGCTTTGTTACCGTACCCTCAAAACTTGAATCTTTAACAATGGTGATATTTTCATCAAGTTGAGTTAGGTTTTTGATATTACGAGGGCGCCAGCTGCCTTTTTTATATACCACTTGTTGGCTGACATAGTAGTAGACAGGTCCCGGACGAAACTTTTGTAAGCGTTCAGGGGTAATTGTCATATTGGCCGCGATAATGTCGACTTCATTACGCTCTAACGCAGGAAACAAGCCTGAATAAGTATATGCAGGGGTGATCTCGAGTTTGACTTCTAGTTTTTCAGCAAAGGCTTTTGCCAGATCGTAATCTAGTCCGGTTGGGCCATTAGAACCAATGTAATAAGAGAGTTGGTTATTTAACGTACTGACTCGTAAAACACCACGTTCCCTGATTTGCTCTAGCTTTGTTTTTGGTTCTGATTCTACTTGGCATCCTGTAAGGGTGAAAACCAGTGTAGAAATGACAAGGCAAGATTTTAGAAGACGATGATATGGGATGCGGCTCAAGTCAGAATGCTCTTTTAAATAAGTAAGGCGTAGTTATATCAAATGGCATATCAAGAGGCAAAAGCACGGTAACAAATTACAACAATTATTAGAGATTGAGACAGTTTATTTTTCCTTACGCCTGTTTTTTGCGCAATAATTTTAAATTTAAAGGTCATTTACACTTTTTTCAAAAAAAACACGCAAACGGTTGCTTTTGGTGTTACTTCACAAAACAAAATCCTTTATAATGCGCTCGCAATACCAGAGGTAACATCGGCATAGTCACTATGAGTTATGAATAATTAATCGAGTTAACTATTTTTAACTACATGAAACTATTCCAATATTACCTTTAATTCATTGCCAAAGAGACCTAAGTACATGAGAATTTTGCGTGGTTCACCTGCTCTATCTGAATTTCGTGTTAACAAGCTACTTGAGCTTTGTCGCGAGCTAAATTTACCTGTTACTGGTATTTATGCTGAGTTTGCACACTTTGCTGATCTAACGGCGGACTTAGATGCGTCTGAAGTTGAGAAGCTAGAAAAATTACTGACTTACGGTCCAACGATTGAGGAGCATGAACCTGAAGGTTTATTGCTACTTACTACCCCTCGCCCAGGTACTATCTCGCCTTGGTCTTCAAAATCTACTGATATTGCTCATAACTGTGGCCTAGCTACAATCGCACGTTTAGAGCGCGGTACTGCTTTTTATATAGAAACGTCTGAAACGCTTTCTGAACTTCAATTAGTTGAACTTAAAGCCATTCTCCATGATCGCATGATGGAAGTGGTATTTACCGATTTTGAATCAGCGTCAGCATTGTTTGCTGTGGCAGAACCTGCGCCATATGCAGAAGTTGATCTATTAGCCGGTGGCCGTAAAGCGCTTGAAGACGCAAACGTTACCCTAGGTCTTGCTTTAGCAGAAGATGAGATTGATTACTTACTTGAAAGCTTTACTGAAAAGCTAGGTCGTAACCCAACAGATATCGAATTAATGATGTTTGCACAAGCGAACTCAGAGCATTGTCGCCACAAGATCTTTAACGCGGATTGGACTATCGATGGCGTTAAGCAAGAAAAATCATTGTTTAAAATGATTAAGAACACCTTTGAAGTGACCCCTGATCACGTATTGTCGGCTTATAAAGATAACGCAGCGGTAATGACCGGTTCTGAAGTCGGTCGTTTCTTCCCAGATCCAGAGACTCGCCAATACAGCTACCATCAAGAGAAAACACACATCTTGATGAAAGTTGAAACGCACAACCACCCAACCGCAATTTCTCCTTGGCCGGGCGCATCTACAGGTTCAGGCGGTGAAATTCGTGATGAAGGCGCAACGGGTATTGGTGGTAAGCCAAAAGCCGGTCTTGTTGCTTTCTCTGTATCTAACCTTAAGATCCCGAACTTCGTTCAACCTTGGGAAACTGATTTTGGTAAGCCAAGCCGTATCGTTACTGCTTTGGATATCATGCTTGAAGGTCCTCTAGGTGGCGCAGCATTCAACAACGAATTTGGTCGTCCAAACCTACTTGGCTACTTCCGTACTTACGAAGAGAAAGTAAACTCTCACGCAGGTGAAGAAGTGCGTGGTTACCACAAACCAATCATGCTAGCTGGTGGTCTTGGTAACATCCGTGACGAGCATGTTCAGAAAAAAGAGATCCCAGTCGGTGCAAGCCTAATTGTTCTTGGTGGTCCTGCGATGAACATCGGCCTTGGTGGCGGTGCCGCTTCTTCAATGGCATCAGGCCAATCAGCAGAAGATCTTGATTTCGCTTCAGTACAACGTGAAAACCCAGAGATGGAGCGTCGTTGTCAGGAGGTTATTGACCGTTGTTGGCAGCTAGGTGATGCGAATCCAATCGCATTCATCCACGATGTGGGTGCGGGTGGTATCTCGAACGCACTTCCTGAGCTAGTAGACGATGGTGAGCGTGGCGGTATCTTCAACCTACGTGACGTACCAAACGATGAGCCGGGCATGAGCCCACTTGAGATCTGGTGTAACGAATCTCAAGAGCGTTACGTAATGGCGGTTGCTGATAAAGATATGGCCACGTTTGATGCGATTTGTAAGCGTGAGCGTGCACCATACGCCGTGGTTGGTAAAGCAACAGAAGAGCGTGAACTTAAACTTGAAGATTCACACTTCGACAACACGCCAATCGACATGCCAATGGACATCCTATTAGGTAAAACACCTAAGATGCACCGTGACGCGACAACGCTAAAAGTGAATAACCCTGCGATTGATCGTTCTGGTATTGAAATGAACGAAGCGGTTGACCGTGTTCTTCGTCTACCAACAGTCGCTGAGAAAACCTTCCTTATCACTATCGGTGACCGCTCGGTAACAGGCCTTGTGGCTCGTGACCAAATGGTTGGTCCATGGCAGGTTCCAGTTGCAAACTGCGCAGTAACAGCGGCAAGTTACGACTCTTACCACGGTGAAGCAATGTCTCTTGGTGAGCGTACGCCAGTGGCACTACTAGACTTTGGCGCATCGGCTCGTCTAGCGGTTGGTGAAGCAATCACAAACATCGCTGCGACCAACATCGGCGATATCAAACACATTAAATTGTCGGCGAACTGGATGTCTCCAGCTGGTCACCCAGGTGAAGATGCCGGTCTTTACGAAGCGGTAAAAGCAGTTGGTGAAGAACTATGTCCAGCACTGGGCTTAACTATCCCTGTGGGTAAAGACTCAATGTCGATGAAGACTCAGTGGGAAGAGAACGGCGAGCACAAAGAAGTCACGTCTCCGCTATCTCTGGTTATCACTGCGTTTGCACGTGTTGAAGACGTTCGTAAGACGATTACGCCTCAACTTCGCACCCCTGATAACCTTGAAGGACTAGGCGACACTTCACTAGTACTTATCGACCTAGGTAACGGCAAAAACCGTCTAGGAGCAACGGCTCTAGCGCAAGTTTACAAGCAGCTTGGTGACAAGCCAGCAGACGTAGACAATGCAGCACAGCTAAAAGGTTTCTACGAAGGCGTTCAAGCACTTGTTGCTAACGATCAAGTTGTGGCTTACCACGATAAAGGCGACGGTGGTTTATTCGTAACGCTAGCAGAAATGGCATTCGCAGGTCACTGTGGTGTTAATGCAAACATTGAAGCGCTGGGTGAAGACACGCTAGCAGCACTATTCAACGAAGAACTAGGTGCGGTAATCCAAGTTCGAAACGATGACCTAGATGCTGTTCTTTCTACACTTGCTGCAAACGGTCTAGAAGCGTGTTCACACGTCATTGGTTCTGTTGAAGACTCTAACGAACTAGTGATTAAGTCTGGCGAGTCTGTAGTCATTGAACGTAACCGTACTGAACTACGTACTATCTGGGCAGAAACGACACATAAAATGCAAGGTCTACGTGATAACCCAGTATGTGCTGATCAAGAACACGAAGCGAAGAAAGACAACTCAGACCCAGGTCTGAACGTAAAACTAAGCTTTGACGTGAACGAAGACATTGCAGCGCCATTCATCAACGCTCCTATGATAAATAAGGGCGCTAAGCCTAAGATGGCAATTCTACGTGAGCAGGGTGTTAACTCTCACGTTGAAATGGCAGCAGCATTCGACCGTGCAGGCTTTGAAGCAACTGATATTCACATGAGCGACATCCTAACGGGTCAAGCGGTACTAGAAGAGTACAACGGTCTTGTGGCTTGTGGTGGCTTCTCTTACGGTGACGTACTGGGCGCTGGTGAAGGTTGGGCTAAATCGGTTCTGTTTAACGACTCTACGCGTGATCAATTTGAAAACTTCTTCAAGCGTGAAGATACCTTCTCTTTAGGTGTGTGTAACGGTTGTCAGATGTTGTCTAACCTGCGTGAACTTATCCCTGGAGCTGAATACTGGCCACGTTTTGTTCGCAATGAATCTGAGCGTTTTGAAGCTCGTTTCAGCCTCGTTGAAGTTCAGAAGTCTGATTCTGTATTCTTCAATGGCATGGAAGGTTCTCGTATGCCAATCGCAGTTTCTCACGGTGAAGGCCGCGTAGAAGTGCGTGACAACGACCACCTAAACGCGATTGAAAACTCAGGTACGGTTGCTCTACGTTACGTTGATAACAACGGTAACCAAACGCAGCAATACCCGAATAACCCGAACGGTTCGCCAAACGCTATCACTGGTTTAACAACGACGGATGGCCGTGTGACTATCATGATGCCTCACCCAGAGCGTGTATTCCGTACGGTTGCTAACTCTTGGTCTCCAGAAGGTTGGGGCGAGAATGGTGCTTGGATGCGCATGTTCCAAAATGCACGTAAGAATGTGGGTTAATTGAGCAATAAAGAATAGAGTCTTAATCCTTATAATCAGTTAGTTATCACGATTTTTTAAAAATGTGATTAAAATCTGAAAAATAAATAAGCACTCTGTTCTATAATAAATAAAAGAGTTGGGTAAAGACGGCTTTTTTAAATAAAACCGCTGAAGTTTAGGCTTCAGCGGTTTTTTTGTTAGAATAGCTTTTTACTTTATCTGTTGGAACAAACAATGAAAAATTCGCACGTAACGATTGGCTTGAGTAATCCTAAAAGCCCGACAAATGTTGGTGCAGTAATGCGTGCAGCGGGCTGCTATCAAGTTGATGATGTTCGCTATACTGGTGAGCGATATGATCGTGCCGCTAAGTTTCAAACGGATACTAAAAAAGTGGCTAAGAAAATCCCATTAACGAGCGTAAATTGCTTATTGGATGATTTACCAAAAGACATGAAGGTCGTTTGTGTTGAGTTAGCTGAAGGTGCAACGTCGCTTCCTGAGTTTGTACATCCAGAAAAAGCAATTTATGTGTTTGGCCCTGAAGATGGTTCGATTACACAACAAGTTGCTGATCGCGCCGATCATGTGGTTTATGTTCCAACCGTTGGATGTATGAATCTAGCTGCTACAGTCAATGTGCTGTTATACGACCGATTAGCAAAATCAGTGGACATTGTTAAAGGGGATGAGTTAATCCGCAGTAGTCGCGATAATCGCAATCATTTGGTCGTAAAAAAATAAGACTTACTTCTCTTTTAAAGTACTTATAGATTGACATCTTTTTGATGCATTTTTGGCTAGATGTGTTCTAATAGCGGGCATTAAAGGGAATGCAGATATTAACCTGCAGTTATAGATGGATTTTCTAATAATGATCTATCCCTTAACTATCGAATTCTAGGAAATAAAAATGGCAAAATTTGATTACCGTATTGTAGAAAAACGTAACGCTTGGGCTGCTGAAATTACGCGCCAAGTAACTTCTCGCAGAACGGTTGTATCTAAGCGTCAGCTTGGTTTTGAAACTGAAGCAGAAGCAGTTGAATGGGCAGAGAAAGAGCTTGTTGAATTTGCTAAAACGCAAGCGGTTCGTAATGATCGTAAAGCGGAACAACGTAGCGAAAAAGAAGAAATGATCGCACGTAAGAGAGAAAAAGCAGCGGCACAAAAAGCTGAATATGAAGCAGCTCGTGATGCAGAAGAAGACGAATACGACTTCGACGAAGAGTAATTTGTCATCACAGAAATGTGATTGAAAAACAGATACCATAAAATGGCAGTTATTCGTAACTGCCATTTTTTATGTCTTTATATCAATCTACATAAGTATTTGATCATTCTTGCTTGTTAAAATCGATTATCTGAACAACTACTTATCCAGAATGGTATTAATAAAGTAAAATTACTCATGATAGAAAAAGAAGCATTATTAGAATCAATCATCCAAGCGTTGCGTGATGTGCATCAAATGGCGGTAGAGGCAACTCAACGAGCGATTGATCAAGCAACTGATAAAGAAGCGATAGCGCGAAGTAAGTATGAAACGTTTGGATTAGAAGCATCATATTTAGCACATGGCCAAGCGTTACGAGTCGCTGAATGTGAAGCGGATATTTTGGCGTATCGTAAATTACCACGTTTAGACTACTCAGAATCAACGGCGATTAATCAATGCGCTTTAGTGACTCTAATTAATCAAGATGATATTGAAAGTCGCTTCTTTATTGGTCCTTCAGCGGGTGGAGTTAAGGTTTCTTACCAAGGCGTGGATTTCTCATTGATCACACCGACGGCCCCGTTGGGAAAAGCGATAATAGGTTTGCAACTCGGTGATGAATTTGAGTTAAATTTAGCGGGGAAAAAGCAACAATACGAAATTATTGATGTTAAATAATTTTATTTGTGATCAAAAAAAGAGAGGCAAGCCTCTCTTTAGAATGTAATTTTGACTACGTGATTAAACGCTAGGAACTGCGATTTGACCATTAGTCAGCTGATCTGTATCCGCTTCAATGATTTCATCAATGTAGGTTTCTACTGCTTGACCAACCATTTCGTCATCTTCAGTAAAGTAAGCAAGATGGAAAACAGCATCACCTTCATTAACTAAAGGTAAGGTTTGTTGACCGATAACGATGCCGCCTTTATGAGCGCGAAGTTCAATTTCACTATGACCTAATGGTGCGCTGATGTAAGCCAAAACTTGGCCTTTTTCAACTTGTTCACCCAGAGTTACAACAGTACGTAAAATACCATCGCTTTCTGCACGTAACCAACTTGTAGATTTAGCAATGACCGCTTCTGGTAAGCGTTT
Source organism: Aliivibrio sp. A6 (assembly GCF_028765505.1). NCBI lineage: Bacteria > Pseudomonadati > Pseudomonadota > Gammaproteobacteria > Vibrionales > Vibrionaceae > Aliivibrio > Aliivibrio sp. A6. Next base: position 93,185 of record NZ_JARACR010000009.1, read on the forward strand.
TCTGCTCGCCTTTAGCATGCCAATAGCTTGCATTACACGTTGTACACCCACATAACCCGCATTGATTGCAATTGGTTCAAAGCGTAATGCTTCACCTGCTTCATACGTTAATACTGGGATGTTACATTTTTCAGCTTCACTACGAAGTGAGCCATCTCGAAGAGGTGAATCAACAATCACTGGTGTACCGAATGCGTGTGCAATACGTAACGTCTCAGGATTACTTAAATCAGCTCTTAGTTGAGGCAAATTCGTTCTGTGAATAGCACCAGTATGTAAATCAACAATATAATCACAACGTTGCGCAATCTGAGTGAAGAAGGTGTTTGCCATACGAGATGCCAAAGACCCTTTTTCAGAGCCAGGGAAGCAACGGTTTAAGTCACGACGATCCGGAAGATAGCGTGATTTATGAATAAAGCCAAAGACGTTAACAATAGGCACAGCAATTAATGTGCCTTTTAGTTTCTTCGGATCAATGTTATTGATTAATTGACGTACAATTTCAACACCATTAAGTTCATCACCATGAATGGCAGCATTTACCATCAGGATTGGGCCAGCATGCTGGCCATTAATGATCTCAACAGGGATCGATAGAGGTGAGTGCGTATAAAGCTTAGCGGCTTCAATCTCAATTACCTTTCTTTCACCAGGTGCAACCGAGTGCGTTAGTATTTCAAACGCTTGATTTTTTTTAGCCTTTGCCACGAGTTTTAGTCCTTTTAGTCGCTGCAGTTTTTTCAATAAAATCAATAATTAGGCCAGCAACGTCTTTACCAGTTGCCTTTTCAATGCCTTCTAAGCCCGGAGATGAGTTCACTTCCATAACCAGTGGACCACGCTCAGAGCGAAGTAAATCTACACCTGCAACATTTAATCCCATAATATTTGCAGCAGCTACCGCTGTCTTACGCTCTTCAGGAGTCAATTTAACAAGTGATGCTGAACCACCACGGTGTAGGTTAGAGCGGAATTCGCCTTCTGCACCTTGACGTTTCATAGCAGCAATTACTTTGCCACCAATAACGAAACAACGGATATCTGCACCGCCAGCTTCTTTGATGAACTCTTGAACCATAATGTTCGCTTTTAAGCCCATGAAAGCTTCAACAACACTTTCTGCTGCTTTACGCGTTTCTGCAAGAACAACACCAATACCTTGAGTGCCTTCTAAGAGCTTGATCACAACTGGCGCACCGCCAACCATGTCTAATAGGTCTTTAACGTCATCAGGCTTGCTTGCGAAGCCTGTAATCGGCATACCAATACCTTTACGAGAAAGTAATTGCATTGAACGCAGTTTATCGCGAGAACGAGTGATCGCAACTGATTCATTTACAGGGTATACACCCATCATCTCAAACTGACGTAGTACGGCAGTACCGTAGAAAGTAACAGAAGCGCCGATACGAGGAATGATCGCATCGTAATCAACCAGTTCTTCACCTTTAAAGTGAATTTGAGGTTTTTCTGAATTGATATTCATGTAGCAACGTAGTGCATCAATCACTTTAACTTCGTGTCCACGACTCTCTGCGGCTTCAATTAAGCGGCTAGTAGAGTAAAGAGATTGGTTGCGCGATAAAATACCGATTTTCATTATACAGTTTCCTCAAAATCAACAAGGTAAGACGACGATGGATCTACAACAATACGATCTTGCATTGCTGTTCTTCCTAGTAACATGCGAAACACCATTGTTTCTCGGTTACTTAATGTAATTTCAACTGGCCACTCTTGGCCTGAGACTCGGATCGTTGTTTTAATAACGTAACGTAGCTCTTCTTGACCGCTTGAGCTTTTTACTTTTCGGCGGTCAACGATTGGTGCTTCACAAATTTGCACGAAATCGTTATTACGTTTTTCTGGATGAATCCAAAAGCGGACCCAGTCTTCACCATCCTTTGTGAAGGGCTCTACTTTAAAAGCATGCAAGCAAGAAGTTTTAGCGCCAGTATCAACTTTTGCCTTAATTAATTTAATACCAAGTTCTGGAAGGCTAAGTGATTCGCGCCATCCAACAATGATTTTATCAGTCATTAATTTGTCTCAAATAGAAAAAATCCACGTTAAGTATAGTTGATACTTTGTGGATATCTAACCCATTTGGCTACCATCTAATTGTCTGAGTGTATTACTCAGTAGTCTGGAGTTTGGTGGAGTAAGTAGAGAGGTGTTATAGGATGTGTACACCGTGACTCAATGACGGCGAATTTATCAGTAGTTTTTAATTTCGTCAAATAAAATATTGATTATAATTTTGACGCTTTTGGATTACTTTTTCTAATGCTTGTTTGTTATTAGAGGAATACGTTATATATTCCTTTTGTTTAAAAAAAAAGCATATTTTATTGTGGTTTTATGAAAATAAATGAATGGATATATTGTTGCTATTGAAAATAAATCAGAAGAAATCACCTCAAATTTTATTTTATAAGAAATTAATCAACAGCTTTGATAATTTTTTCTGGTTTTTAATGAAATCCGAGGTAATATAATTGCATTGTACTAGTTGAGTGATGCGTTTAATGAGCAGTAATAGAGAAAGTTTTAGTTCACGATTAGGTTTTATATTGGCAGCAGCAGGGGCTGCGGTTGGTCTTGGCAATATTTGGGGCTTCCCAACACAAGCCGCAAGTAATGGTGGTGGTGCCTTTTTACTTGTTTATTTAGTTATGATTTTAGTTGTTGCTTTTCCTATGTTGGTTGTCGAAATGGCAATTGGTCGTCATGGTCAAGCAAACCCAGTTGATAGTATGCGTTCACTTACCTCTAATCCATTAGGTAAGAAATTTGGTGCGTTTGTCGGTTGGATTGGATTAAGTGTTCCTAGTGCGGTATTAATGTTTTATAGCATTGTTGGTGGATGGTTAATCTGTTTTCTACTTGGTGCGATGGCTAATGTCATTGGTTTACATGACGTATCTGAGTGGTTTAAAGGCTTTAGTATTGAACGTAATTTGCTTGGTACAATCATTTTTTATGTATTAACTATTCTAATCGTACAAGGTGGAATTAAAGACGGTATTGAGAAGTGGTCGACACGTTTAATGCCTGCATTATTCATTTTATTTGGTCTATTATTTGTTTATATCGTGATGCAGCAGGGTGCTGTAGAAGGATTAAAGCACTACCTTATCCCTGATTTTGAAAAGGTAATGGACAAAAAATTGATCTTAGCTGCGATGGGGCAGGGCTTTTTCTCTCTAACCATTGGTGGTTGTTCAATGTTGATTTACGGTTCTTATTTAAGTAAAAAAGAGAACCTACCAAAGATGGCGATGAATGTAACGTTAGTAGATACCGCCGTTGCTTTTATTGCTGGTCTTGTTGTTATGCCAGCGATGTTTGTTGCAATGCAAAAAGGCGTTCAAATTTACGCTGAAGATGGTTCTCTATTAAGTTCAGATACTTTGGTGTTTACTGTATTACCAATGATGTTTGATAGCTTAGGTTTGTTTGGTGATTTATTTGCGATTGTATTTTTCTTATTGTTAACGATTGCTGCATTAACGTCATCAATATCTATGCTTGAGTGTTCAGTATCATTAGTTAGCGAGCGATTTGAAACAAAAAGAACGCCAACAAGTTGGGTGTTAGGTTTATTGATTGCTGCTTTCAGTGTCGTGATTGTCTTTAATTTTGGTGAGTTATTTGGTCTGGTCGCGATGGTTGCAACTCAATATCTACAACCTGTTGCAGCGCTATTGTTCTGTGTATTTGGTGGCTGGGTATGGAGTCGTCATTCTAAAATTAAAGAACTTGAGCAAGGGTATCCTGAATTTCAACAAGGTTTCTTTGGTAAAATTTGGCCTTTATATGTGAAATTTGTGTGTCCTATTTTAGTTATCACTGTTTTATGGGCATCGTTTTAAATTAATGATGTGATAGCTTTTCTATCAGGTATAAAAAAGCCAGCATATTAATGCTGGCTTCTTATTTTTATTATTGTGGATTATTCATCCAATGATAAACAATTATAGTTTATCCCAAGCATCAGCCCAGAATTGGCTTTCTGCTGGTGCGTAAGCAGAGCTTGAACACCATGCAGTGTAAGGCCAAGGCTTACATTGGTAAACATCACCGTCTGTTGCTAATACTTTATCGCCCGCAGAATAATTTACACCCGCTTCGTACGCAGGAACATCACTTGGTGGTGGTGTTGGCGTAGATGTATCTTCCGCAATAAGGTTAAAACTGTAACGAGCATCAATAGAATCACCATCGTTTGATGCAAGTAGACGCATCGAGTAATAACCTTCTTCAACATTGCTTAACTTCAATGATACAGATTGTGAGCCATTCACAGATGTTGAGTAATCAGCTACTGAGTAACCAAAACGGTCGATTACATCAATTTTGATAGATGCCATTTCGTTTGTTGCTACTGTAAATGAAACGATAGCAGTTGCATCTGTTACAGAGTATTCGTTTTTAAGATCTGTAATTTTAGCCGTTAATTCTACTTCTGGATCTGGTGTTTCGCCACCACAATCGCTGTCACCAATTTGTTTCCATACACCCCATTCACCAGTGGTTCCTGGCTCATCACCTTGAGTCCACCAACCCGCTTGCCATGTTTTACCGTTGTGAGTCGTTGTCTCATCAGCTAGGTATACTTGGTCTGCTTTCCAAGGGTTAACACAAACTTGTGAACCATCATTTACTGTCACTGTACGTGTTGCAGTTACTGTTTGCTCAGCGCTGTCTTTTACTGTGTACGTTAACGTGTATTTACCAGCAGTCGTTGTGTCAACAGAACCTTCAAGGCTAATAGTAGAGGTTAGATCACCATCTTCAGCATCTGTTGCTTTAACGCCAGCTAGAGCGTTGAACTCAGTGCCAATTTTTACGGTTGTGTTTGCTACACCAGAAAACTCTGGTAATGCGCTGTACACTTCTACATTACGAGCTTGCTTTGTTTCGTTACCGTCAGAGTCAATCACGCTGTAAGTAAGAACGTTATCACCAAGAACGTGAGTGTTTACTGAACCTTCAACAAGGATAGATGCAGAAACATCACCGTCTTCTTTATCCATTGCTTTAACGCCAGCTAGTGGGTTAAATACCGTACCGTGTTGAACACGAACATCAGTTAGACCAGTGAACACAGGCTTACCAGCAACTGGTGGCGGTGTTGTTTGGCTGTGAATGTACGGGCCGTAAGCATTAATAAAGCTGCTGTTGTATGGTGTACCCGCTGAGTTTGTACCGATATCCCAGTTGATTGACCATGTCATTACACCACGTAGTGGTTGACCTTGTTTCTTCAGTGCATCAAACGCATTGTATAGTGCTTGAGGCTCTTTTACGAAACCTGATGCTGCTGCGTCATTGTTTGTTGGAATACCAAAAACTAATTTGTCGTGTGGGATCTTGTGGAAGCCACGAGTACCGTTGATTAATGAATCAGAGATGTAGTAAATGAACTTCTCTTTCATTGCATCGTTGTTTTGAGTGATCCATGCGTTTTCTTCGTCAACCCAAATACCGTCACCACCTTGGTTGTAGAATTGTGGGTTGATCCAGTCGTAGTAACCTTCTAGGCGCTCAAGGTATGGAACGTATTTGTCACCACTTTTCAGGTATGGGAACTCAGGAGCCATTGTTATTAAGAAGTTTTTACCTTGTGCACGGTAGTGATCTTTAACAATTTTCAGTGCTTCAGGGATTACCCATTGGTTATCTGCTGCAGTCACGGCTGCTTGCTCTAAATCGATATCTAGACCATCAAAACCGTATACTTCTACTAAGCGGATTACTTCTTCAGCAAAAGCAACTTCATCACCACGCTTTAATTCGATGTGTGCATCGGCACCACCAAGAGCGATCAATACTGAACGACCTTGTGCGTTTAGTTCTTTAATTTGGTCGATGAATTCTGCTTCAGTCAGACCTACTGCTGGGTCAAGACGGAAAGTTGGAATGCGGCCTTCAGCTGTGTCATATACTTTCATGAAAGACACATCAACCACGTTGTACATAGGGTTTGTTTCTTCAAGTGTCATACATGGAGCATTACCTGCTTGATAACCACGACCATCACACCAGTTGTGCCAGTAACCAACAACCACACCACCTTCTGGGTTAACCATGTCGTCGTTTGCTTGAGCTTGAACAGAGAAGCCTGCACCAAATAGGGCTAAAGCGATTGCATTAAGTTTTATTTTTTTTGTTAGTAATGTCATGTTTTTTTTATTCACTTTAAAGAATTAAGACCAGAAGCAATGTTAATTAAACGTAACGTCTTTTTTTCTGGCTCCTTGCTGATGGAGTGAAATTTACCAGTGAATTCTCAAATTAGTGACACTATAAGTGTAACAAAATGTAACTAGGTAATAATCGAAAAAAAACATGCATTATTACTGTGCTTTCCTGCATGATATAAAACTGAATTGTTTGTGTATATTGTTGATTTTATTGGTTTTTGTCGTTGTTTGTTAAGGTTTTTAAAATGAATAAGTATGATAAAGAGGGAAATTGAAAAATTATTTTAGAGCTTTTATATTAATTTTCAGACGGTTTATCACCTGAATTAAGATCTCATTTTTTGATCGTGTGATTTGACTGGGTTTGATTTTAATGCTTTCTTATTGTGTTTAATATTTATTCGAAATAAACAAATACGACATTTCTTATTATCATTTTATTTACGCTGTATTTTTCCAGTCAACGCGAGTGTCAATAATGGAACTAATATCAAAAAAATATTGTTCGTTATTTAGCCATGTTTGATTGTTTTAAATAAAGGATACAGATAAAAATAAATGGTTTTGTGTGTTTGAAAGGGAATATGATGTGTGATTAAGTGAGATTTTATACTCATAGATATAAATATTTAGTCATTTATTTTTTCACAGGAAATAAAAAGGAGAAGGCATGGTTAGCTCTTCTCCTTTATTACGCTAAGAAAACGTATTGTAAGATAATGCCTGTTAGCATTAGATGTTATATCAATGGCATTAATGCATAGGTATTATCTAAATTGTTTTGCTTCTTCTAGGTAGTCAAACCCGGCGTCAGCTAGCTTTTTAATGAGAACGTCTTTATCTAATTCATAGAATTTAACGTAGCTATTTAGATCACCAAATTCATCACGGATCTTCATATTAACTATGCTCATTAGCATAACAGGATCCATTGAAGCCATTTTTTCAGGTGTCATTACTCATCCTCAAAATCAGAAATTAATAAATTTGCAGCGGCAAATGCGGCTTTTTCACGAGTAGCTTTTGGTAGAGACTCATCTGCAGCGATGTCGTTTAATGACTTAACAGCACACGTAATGGCTTGAGGAATATAGCCTTGATCACCACTGCCAATTAAAGAATACAGCTCACGTACCATGTCACAACAATCATATACTTTCATTAGACTTTCCATTTTAAAATGATAATTATGATGAAGTTTACACTGAGCAATTTTTATTACCAATCATCAAATGTTTTAAATTGCTAATACATTGATTTATACCAATCACAGTAAGTAAGTGCTCAGAAATAGCGCAGGAAAAATGCTTGAGAACAAGACGAAATTTTTTGATAAGTAGTTATTCTACAATCAAAAATTTCAACGTAGTTATCGAGCATTTTAACCAGTTAGGATGATCAGTTATTTACTACGATTGGTATTAGATAAAACAAAGCCTCAAAACAAGCCTGTTATGGCATAACTTGTTATGAGGCTTTAACTTATCTAGGAAGGATTCTATTGATGTTCGTTTATCGCAATTCGCTTAGCGTTATTATTTTGCGTCTAACATGCCGCGATCAATGATGAATTCGATGATTTTATCTAAACCAACGCCTTTTTTCAGGTTAGCAAACACGTAGGGACGCGTTGGACGCATACGTGCCGTGTCTGATTCCATCACTTCAAGAGACGCACCAACATACGGTGCTAAGTCGATTTTGTTGATGATTAATAGATCAGACTTTGTGATACCAGGACCACCTTTACGAGGGATTTTCTCACCTTCAGCAACGTCAATCACATAGATGGTTAAGTCTGCTAATTCAGGACTGAAAGTTGCACTTAGGTTATCGCCACCACTTTCTACAAATACCACATCAAGGTTTTTATGGCGTTGTGCTAACTCTTCAACGGCCGCTAAGTTCATTGATGCATCTTCACGAATGGCAGTGTGAGGACAGCCACCGGTTTCTACACCAATGATACGGTCCGCATCTAATGCTTCTGCTTGAGTTAGGATCTTAGCGTCTTCTTGCGTGTAGATATCGTTGGTTACTACAGCGATTTGGTATGTATCGCGCAGTGTCTTACACAGTACTTCTAATAGTGCTGTTTTGCCTGAGCCAACAGGGCCGCCAACACCAATACGTAAAGGTTGTTTGTAATCTTGCATTTTATTTTCTCACGATCTAAATAGTCGAGTGTATTGGCTCTCGTGTCGAGAACTTGCCAATACTTGCGCTGGAGTGAAGCTTCCAATCAGGTGTTCAGGCCAGTGCTGTGATTTTTCTACTGCTTGTGGGATAACCTCTGCCATTTCTAATAACAACTGTTGTCCGGCACTTTGCCCTAATGGAACCAACTTAATACCAACGATCACGGCATTTTCTAACCATCCCCACGCATACGCTGCGGCGAGTTTAGTTGGTGTTAAGTTCCAATGGTTAGCGGCTAACGCAAAAGCGGCAACTTGAGTTTGTTTTACCATTGGTAGGGTGGTTTGATTTAATTCGATCCCTAATTTTGGCAATAACATAGAGAAGGCGAGTCCTCTTTGTCTTTCTTCAAGTCGTAACTCTTTGGTTTCTCGATTGGCAATAATAAAATCACACCAATCTTGAGCGTGTTGCCACTCTTCTTGCTGCAGTAATTGAGTTAATTTAGCTAAAACAGGCAGCTCTAACGTCGCTAAGCTGTCCATCAATTGATTATTCAACCAATGTTTTAGCTCAGTCACATTGGTCACCCAACCTTTTTCAATCGCCCATTCTAATCCTTGCGAATAGGTGAATGAGCCAACGGGTAACGATGGGCTAATTAATTGGTAGAGCCGTAAATCCTCTAACACAATGGCCGCCCTTAGTGGTGATGACCATCGTGTGAGCCTGCACTTGAGCCACCGTAAGCACCTGGCTCTGGTTGGTATTTCGCTTGCTCAACTTTTACGTTTAGCCCTAAGCGTTGCACCATGTCATCTAGTACGTGATCGTGCAGGTAGCGGCACCAACCAGCTTCAACTTGTAGAGGAACATGACGGTTACCTAAGTGATAACACGCTTTTGCAAGTAGCAATAAGTCGTCGCTGTAAACCGTTGATACGGTTTCTTCAGCAGCGGTGATCATCGCTTGGATACCGTCGTCACTTTCAACGATATCGTGCTCTTTTAATACGGTGCCACGAGGTAAAAATAGACCCGCTTCAGAGCCATCACTTAAGGTCACTTTTAGGCGACTTTTGGTGCGCTCTTGCATCGTTAAACAAATGGTTAGTTCAGCGGTGTTGTGCGTATGTTCTTCACCGTGATGATGCTCATCATGATGGTGATGTACAAGGTGAGTAAATTTAATCATGGTTGTTCACTCTAAAAAGTGCCCCGCCGGTAAATAGGTAGAAAACCAGCGAGGCAGGGGGTTAGAATAAGAAATAACGTTGTGCCATTGGTAACTCTGTTGCTGGTTCGCATACAAGAGGAACGCCATCGGCTTTTACTTCATAGGTTTGGCTGTCTAATTCAATATTTGGTGTATAACTGTTATGAATCATCGATTTTTTCGAGATGTTACGACACCCTTTGACTTCACCAATTTGGCTTTGTAGATTCAACTTCTCAGGCACTCCCGCTTCGATACTTGCTTGAGATAGGAAGATCATTGAAGACTTGAATTTCGCTTTGCCGTAACAGGCGAACATTGGACGATAATGTACTGGCTGTGGTGTTGGAATTGCGGCATTGATGTCACCCATAGGGGCGTAAGCGACTAAACCACTTTTCATAACAAGCGCCGGTTTTACACCAAAAAACGCTGGGTTCCATAACACTAAATCAGCCAGCTTGCCTTTTTCAACAGAGCCAACTTCATGTGAAATACCATGAGCAATCGCTGGGTTGATGGTGTATTTAGCCACGTAGCGTTTAATTCGTTCGTTATCGTTATGCTCGTTATCACCTTCTAAAATACCACGTTGAAGTTTCATTTTATTCGCACACTGCCAAGTACGAATAATCACTTCACCAACACGGCCCATGGCTTGTGAGTCCGATGACATCACCGAGATTGCGCCCATATCATGAAGAATATCTTCAGCAGCAATGGTTTCACGACGAATACGAGATTCCGCAAAAGCCACATCTTCTGGAATAGATGGATCTAAGTGGTGGCAGACCATCAACATATCCAAATGTTCATCAACGGTATTGATGGTATATGGCATGGTTGGGTTGGTTGATGCCGGTAAAATATTAGGTTCGCCCACTGACTTAATCACATCTGGAGCGTGACCACCGCCAGCGCCTTCGGTGTGGAATACGTGAATAACACGATCACCAATGGCTTTAACGGTTTCTTCGTAAAAACCACCTTCATTTAAGGTGTCTGAGTGAATGGCAATTTGAATGTCCATTTCATCAGCTACGTTTAAGCAGTTATGAATAGCAGCAGGGGTTGCGCCCCAGTCTTCATGGATTTTTAACCCCATTGCACCGGCTTCAATTTGTTCACGCAGTGCTTCAGGCTTACTTACACAGCCTTTACCAAATAGACCAACGTTAATGGGTAAATCATCAACCGCTTCTAACATGCGGTGTATATTCCAAATACCTGGCGTTACCGTGGTTGCATTGGTACCAGCTACTGGGCCTGTACCACCGCCAATAAAGGTAGTGACACCAGAGGTTAAGCCTTCTTCCGCTTGTTGAGGGCAGATAAAGTGAATATGCGTATCAACGCCACCAGCGGTAATGATTTTGCCTTCACCTGCGACCACTTCGGTTGCTGGACCAACAACGATATCGACATTCGGTTGAACATCAGGATTGCCCGCTTTACCAATACCAAAGATACGACCATCTTTAATACCGATATCGGCTTTAACAATACCCCAGTGATCGAGAATTAATGCGTTGGTAATAACCACATCAACGCATTCACTATTAACCACTTGGCTTTGACCCATGCCATCACGGATCACTTTACCACCGCCGAATTTCACTTCTTCGCCGTAGGTTGTAAAATCTTTTTCTACTTCTAAAAACAGTTCAGTGTCTGCTAGACGAAGGCGGTCGCCTGTTGTCGGCCCAAACATATTGGCATAAGCCGTACGAGAAATATGCGCCATTACTTCACCTCTTTATCGTCAGGAATTGTTGCAGTGATGTGCTTATCGACATTACCCATGATTGCGGCTTGGAAACCGTAGATTTCACGTTTACCTGCAAATTCAACCAGTTCAATGGTGCGACGTTGGCCGGGTTCAAAACGAATCGCCATGCCCGCAGGGATATTTAAACGGAAGCCTTTTGTTGGCTCACGGTCGAAATGAAGCGCTTCATTAACTTCATAAAAATGGTAATGAGAGCCAACTTGAATAGGGCGGTCGCCGTAATTTGCGACAGATAATGTGTGTGTTGTGCGGCCCACGTTCAATTCTATTTGACCTAGGTCGTTATTAACTCTTAATTCGCCAGGGATCATCATTTGCTCCTTAAACAATAGGATCGTGAATTGAAACGAGTTTAGTACCGTCAGGGAAAGTACATTCAACCTGAACATCTGGGATCATCTCAGGGACGCCTTCCATTACATCATCAGCGGTTAAAATGGTACGACCGTAGTTCATAAGATCAGCCACTGTGCGTCCGTCGCGTGCGCCTTCCATAATTTCAAAACAGATTAAGGCGATAGATTCTGGATAATTCAGTTTTAGTCCACGCGCCTTACGTCTTTCAGCGATCATGCCCGCAGAAGCAAGCAGCAGTTTGTCTTTTTCTCTTGGTGTTAATTCCATTGCTATTCCAACTAATTATGTAGCCCAGATGCGTGGGACTTCGGGTAAGGAGCCTAACCAATGTTGGCGAGTGTGTTGCCATAGAGTGCTGAAACACGCCATCATTGGCTCTGTTTGGTGACCTAAATAACGGATAACCAATAAGCCATCAATTTCAGTAATTCCACAAATAGGATCGCTATTGCCAAATAACCCAGTTTGTTCATGGAAATGTTCATTAATCAGTGTTCTTAATTTATCTTCTAGTGTTTCAGATGCAGGGTAGATATACAGATTTCCAAGCATTGGGTAATCTCGCATTCCTGCTGCGTGCTTAATTTCATTAATGGCGTCGATATACATGGACTCTGAAAGCAGTAATTTGCCATCAATGTGAATATTGGTTCGCCCTGTCACCATGCCTTTTTCAAAAATTTCATTGAGTACAGGACGGCCAAAGCAGTTCATTTCCCAACCAATAAAATGCGAATTTTTATGTAGAGCAACTTGAGTATTTAAGTGTGCTTGGCTATCTGGGAAAAAAATGTTTTCTTGAGGTAACCACTCTAAGAAGCCTTTTTCTTCGACATTTAAGCGCTGTGTTTGGCTTGATGTTGCGCCAGAGCTACGATAAAACTTAGTGGCCCCTGGTGTTGTTATTAATGAGTGAGCCTCTGGTGCAACATGAATATTAATATTGAGTTGATCACCACCGACTACGCCACCGGGTGGGTGAAGTAAATAGGTATGAGAAACCCCAATTTCTGGATAAAAAGGACGCTGCACCATTAATGGACCAACTTGTTCACGACGAACTAGTTTGGTATTTGAGCCTCTTTTTTCATAGAAAAGGGATATGTCTGCTAACCAACCAGAGGGGGATGTATTTATTTCAGGCATATTTAACCCTGCCGCTATGGCATATTTTCCTCAAAAGAAGTAATGAAAATAAATAGCAAACATCTCCAGTTTAAAACTAGAGAGATAAGTATTCTAAATAAATTGTAATTGCCTAAATTACGGCAGTGTTGAGTTAAGTACTCATATTTACAGTAAAGGTAATCTAATTTGAGTGAACATGAATATGAAAAATAGATTAACTTTAGAGAAGATTTTTGAACGCTTTATGATCTGGATATTAATCCTATATTTTAGACTTGGCAACAGAAATATAATGAAAAATAGAACTTTTTTAGGGTTTTAAATTTGTTAAATATAAGTAGAAAATTTATTCTAAAAACAGGTCGATATCTTTGAATAAAACTTCTTAATTAATAGTAATTATTTTATGACAAATAGAGTTAAGTAAGGCTTTTTCATGAGAAATAATTAATAGTCCCATGTTTTTTTCCTGACACAGTTGCAGTAGTTGTTCCCAAATTGTTTTTTGAGTAATGGGATCGAGTTGAGCTGTGATCTCATCACACAGTAAGTATTGAGTTGTGGGCAATAATGCGCGACATAAAGCTAAACGTTGTAGCTGTCCGCCAGATAGCTCTGCTGGATAACGAGACAACCACTCTTTATCAATACTAAAGCGCTCTAAGTATTCATCAAAAGGATTATCACGAAAGCTCTCTTTTAAAGATCGTAATAATGTCCACTTAGGATTGAATGAGCGTTCTGGATGTTGGCCAATCCATTGAACTGGATTAGGTGTATTTTTGTTGTATTCAGGTATCGTTACACTCCCTGAGTTAGGAGTCATAAAACCAGCCAATAGCATGGCGACGGTTGATTTACCGCTGCCACTGATCCCTGAGAGTCCAAGAATCTCTCCCTGTTCTAGGTTGATATTGGGCAGCGAAAGTGGTTTATTTTTGTAGTGAATACAGGTGTTAAGTAATTGAATCATATTATTCCCAGTGGCTAGGTAAGGCTTTCCATAACGCTTGGCTGTATGGTTGGCTTTTTCCTTCCTTAATGTGTTTTGGGCTCGTGTACTCTATGGATGACAGTTGGTTTCCATCATCATTATTATTTAATACAAGAATTCGATCGGCAATATCAATAACGTGTTTTAAGTCATGACTGATGATGATGACACCTTTTTTCTCATTATGAGCGAGGTGTTGATAGTGCTGAAATAAAGGTTCAACATATTCATCATTAATACCACAGCTTGGTTCATCAGCAATAATAACGTCTGGGTTTTGAATGAAAGCCAGCGCAGAGAGCACACGTTTCGCCATACCTCCTGATAATTGATAAGGGTACAAACTAGCGACAGATTGAGGTAATTGAGCAAAAGTGAGAGCCTTATGAATAGCGGTTGTATTTTTGCGTTGATACCATTTTTTTGTAGGGTCAAATTGCGCTAGTTGGGAACCAATTTTTGCTGTCGGATTTAAAGCACCAATGTACTGTGGAACTAAAGCCATTTGTACTGTTGGATCAATATTAATCTCTCCTGTGACGCTGAAATCAGAGGAGAGGGAGTTCATAATGGTGTTAATTAATACACTTTTTCCACAACCACTGGCTCCGATGATCGCTAAAACTTCACCTTTATCAATAGATAAAGAAAGGTTGCTGAGCAGCGGGATTTGGTGATCTTTTTGTTTGATATGTAGTGCACTAATTTGAATCATTGCCAGCTCCTTATTTTCTTGTATTAGCGCCAATTTGCATCAGCAGTAATGAGCTAATGATTAACATTATCCCCGGGAATAAAGCCAGCCACCATTGGCCACTAAGTAAGTATTTACTTGCTTCAGAGAGCATTCCCCCCATGGAGGGCGTGGACGGTTCAATACCAAAGCCTAAAAACGTCAATCCGGCACCATGAACTAATGCTTGAGGGTATAAGATTAACATTCCGGTTAGCATTTGTGGCAAAAGGTGAGGCGTTAAATGCGTTACATAGCTGTGCAATTTAGAGTGCCCAAAAGCCAGTGAATGCAATACATAAGGCTTTTGGCGTAACTGTTCAATTTCAACTTTAAGCAAGCGCGTCAATTTAGGCCAATGACTAAAGGTAATAGCAACCACTAACCCTTCAAAACCACCACCAACTAAAATGGACAGTACAATCATGACTAAGATGTGTGGTAAAGCACTCCATACATCAATTAGAGTATTAATTAGGTAGCTACAAGTTGCATTGATATTTCCAATCAAAGCCAAACACATCGAAAGCAATGAGCAGAAGAGAGAGGCTAGCCCTCCCATAGCAAGGCTGAATAAAAGCGCTTTGAGAGTTCGGCTAAAGACATCTCTGCCTAACCAGTCGGTTCCAAACCAATAATGGGCGTTTGGCATAAGGTTTTTATTGAATAAATCAATGTTCTCGCCATTATTTTGCCAAGAGAGGGAAATCAGTAATAAAAGACAAAATAAGGTTAAAGGAAGATGCTTCTTTAACATAATAAATATTCTTTAAGGTTAAAATGAGGCGGACAAAGAGAGCCGCTTACTGAGTAGCGAGGCTAGGGCATTACCGATAAAAACAAAGATGGCACAACAAAAAGTGATCCCCAGCAGCAGTGGCGTATCTCCACTAAGGCCTGCTTTTACTAAGGTTTGCCCTATGCCTGGAAAATTAAAGACGGTTTCAACAATGACTGATCCACTTAATAATTCAGAGAACCCTGCTAATTGAATGACTAAAGCTGGGACCAGGGTGTTTCTTAATAAATGGTACCGAACAATAGAGAAAATAGATTGACCATGAAGGCGAGCATATTGCACATGCTGGCTATGACTCACTTCAATGACCTTTTCTCTCGTATGTAAAATAATGGGTGCCATTAAGCTAAAGCATAAGGTCACTAATGGTAATACGAAGTAAGGTGCTTTTTCATATAAAGATAAACTCTCAGGATCAATTCCTAAAGGAGAAACACCGCCGATAGGAAACCAAACTAATTTTATAGCAAAAACACTGATTAGGATTAAACCAACCCAAAAACTAGGGATGGCATTCATCATTAATGTAATGTGAGTAAAAACGTTACTCCATTTCTTTGTCGGAAATAAACCAAGTAACAGCCCCATGGTATAGCCAAGGATAAGTGATAAAGCACTCGCGCTAGCCATTAGCATGATGGAATAACGACTGCGTTGCCAAATGATCTCACTGACTGGCTCTTGATAGTGATAAGAGTAACCAAGATCACCTGACAGTAATGACGTTGTAAAATCTATCATGCGCTCCAAGGCGGTTTGGTTTAGGCCTAGTTGTTCGATAAGCTGTATTTTTCGCTCGCCAAACACAGCGAGCGCGTTACCATCAAAATACGCACTGATGGGATCAATCGGTGATAAGGCCAAGAGTAGCGTTATCATTACAAGAGCCAAACACAGTTGAATCACAAGGCGAGTTAAACTTACGCACACACGACTTGAATGTTGGGTGTTTATTGACACGTCCAACGCCACTCTTCGATATTTGCGGTTAGCGGCCAGCCATGATCATGTGGTTCAGTAATTGGTTTTCCTAAATCTAAGCAATTTTTAGCCATATAAAGGTGCTGGATATTAACTAACCAAGTCCATGGGCGATCTTGTTGTATCTGCTGTTGTGCTTGTTGCCAAAAAGGCAATGATGCATCCCATGATGGTGCTTTAAGGGCTTTATCAATCGCTGAGTCGACCTGTGGATTTCGATAACCGCCGGAGTTATAGAAATCAGTATGCGCATAACGAGAGTGATAAACATAAGTTACTTCACTTGCAGAGTGACTACCAAAGCCCATAAGGACGGGAGTTGTCGTCATTTGGAGGGCAATATCATTCCATTCGAGACCTTTAACATTAATGTTAATACCGACTTTAGCCGCCATTGAACTGATTGCTAATGCCAACTGTTCTCTGACACTATCTCCTGCTTTATAGAGCAGAGAAAAAGAAGCTTCATGACCTTGTTTATCTAGCGTCCCATTATTATTACTGTCACTCCAACCCGCTTGTGCAAGCAAAGCGTTAGCATGGCTTAGGTTTACTTTTTTAGAAGTAATATCTTGGGTATCCAAACCCCAAGGCATATTATCTGCGATGGAATACGCAGGTGTTGCATAACCATCTAATAATTTATCTACAATTAATTGCTTATCAATTAAGTAATCAAATACTTCCCTTATGGCAGGGTCGGCTGTGATGTAAGTCATTTCAGCATTTTTGTTGTAGTGCATTGGCCAGACAATACCACGATTATCTAGTGTCGGTACTGACCATAGCTTATAGCCTTTGAGTGTTTGATTTGCATAGCGTTGAGGTACAACACTTAAATCTAATTGGTGTGTTTTTAGTTGAATAAAACGAGACTCTTCACTTCCAAAAACAGCGATTAACTGTGAGAAATGAGGTGTTTTCCCATAATAATATGGATTCAATTTCATACTAACGTACTGGTTTTTTACCCACTTGGTTAGGACATAAGGACCAGAGCCTACCGGGGATGAGCCATAACGAAAACTATTATCTTGCTGTTGATAAACGTGTTTTGGAACGATTCCAATAGAGGAGAATCGGTCTAGAAATGTAATGTCACATTGAGTCAAATGGAAGGCTACCGAATAAGGAGTTAAAGGCTCTGCCATTTTTAATGCACTGAGATCATGGGTGCTGCTTTGCTGCAAAATTTGATTGTAAGTGAAAGCGACATCTTCTGCTGTCAGTGGAGTACCATCACTGAATTGAACGTCATTTCTTAAAGTGACAATCCAGGTCAGTTTATTATTGGTTAAGCGCCATTTTGTCGCTAAGTCGCCAACAAAATTTAATTCTTTATCTCTTTTTAATAGGGTAGATTGGAATAACGGATTGCCGTATTTACCCCAACCAAGGATCGGGTCAAAGCCGGAAGCGGGTTCACTACCAAGGGCAACTTTTAAAATATCTGGTTTTTTAACTTGAGGTTCAGAAGCGAATGTTGAAAGACTGAACGTAGTAAAAACAGAAATGATTAATGGAAATAGAAAATAAATGAATAGATTTTTATTTCCATTTATTAATTTAAATAATGTATTCACAACTTGTTTCCAATATAAAAGAAGTAGTGCAGGTAAATGAGAGAATGCATTTACGAACTGCATTAGAAATTAAGTGGCGATCTAAACTCATCACACGAATATAACGATTGTTGATTCAGTTATATTTGAGACAATACGAAGCACCTTAATAAAAAGGTAATTACACATTAGTTGTTATAGTGCTAAATACGTATAGATTGATGGTAAATAATATCAGATCGAATTTGATGGTATTAACAAATAGAGAGTTAAATTCATCGGTATATAAAAATCGCAAGCCGTAGAACAACGGTAAAAAAAGAGAGCGATCTTGTTGCTGCGGATTCTATCAGTAGATGTAAAGTAATCAAGAAATAAATGAGTAAAAGTAACATTATTTCATGGATATAAAAAAGGCTAAGTAAATCTACTTAGCCTTTGGTATTTAAAAGGTGATGAAATTAGCTTAATTGAGCTTTAATGTGCTCAACGATGTTTGCAATTTCAACCACTTCTTTGCTGTTTGCACGACGGTTTTTATATTCGAAGTTACCTTCATCCATGCTACGGTCGCCAATAACAACCGTATGTGGAATACCGATAAGCTCGATGTCTTTAAACATAACACCTGGACGCTCTTTACGGTCATCAAATAGTACATCGATGCCCATTGCTGTTAGTTCTGCATACAGTTTTTCTGCTGCTTCTTTAACGCGCTCAGATTTGTGCATGTTCATCGGTACGATAGCAACCGTAAATGGTGCAAGCGCTTCTGGCCATACAATGCCGTATTCGTCGTTGTTTTGCTCGATAGCTGATGCAACAACACGTGAAACACCAATACCGTAACAACCCATCTCAAGGATAGAGTTTTTACCGTTAGCATCAAGCACGCCACAGTTCATTGCTTCTGAGTAGGCTGTGCCTAATTGGAAGATGTGACCGACTTCGATGCCGCGTTTCAGTTGTAGAGTACCTTGACCACATGGGCTTAGATCGCCTTCAACAACGTTACGTAGATCTTCAACTTGACCAAGCTGTACATCACGCTCCCAGTTAACACCAAAGAAGTGCTTACCATCGATGTTTGCGCCTGTACCAAAGTCACTCATTACTGCAACAGAGCGGTCAACGATGAATGGCAGTTCTAGGCCTACAGGACCAAGAGAACCAGCACCAGCGCCGATTAGGTCACGAAGTTGTGCTTCGTCAGCCATCTCTAGTGGAGAAGCAACTTCTTTTAGGTTTTCAGCTTTAACTTCGTTAAGTTCGTGATCACCACGGATGATAAGAGCGATGATATCAGCGTCAATTTCATCAGATGCTTTAACAAATAATGTCTTAACTGTTTTTTCAATCGCGATACCGTGTTGCTCAACCAATTCTGCAATTGTTTTTGCGTTTGGTGTATCAACCGTTGTCATCTCTTGAGTAGGAGCAGCACGTTCAGTTGTTGGTGCTAGAGCTTCTGCTTTTTCGATGTTAGCTGCGTAATCAGATTCTGTTGAGAATGCGATTAAATCTTCGCCGCTTTCAGCAAGTACGTGGAACTCTTGAGAACCACTGCCGCCGATAGCGCCTGAGTCAGCCAATACTGGACGGTACTCAAGACCCATACGGTCGAAGGCTTTACAGTAAGCATCGTGCATTGCATCGTAAGACTTTTGTAGGCCTTCTTTATCGATATCAAAGCTGTACGCATCCATCATGCAGAATTCACGTGCACGCATAACGCCAAAACGTGGGCGACGTTCATCACGGAATTTAGTCTGGATTTGGTACAAGTTTAGTGGAAGTTGCTTGTAAGAGTTAACTTCGTTACGAACAAGGCTCGTGATAACTTCTTCAGCTGTTGGGCTAAGTACAAACGGACGAACATGACGGTCAGTAAAGCGAAGAAGCTCAGGACCCATCTTTTCAGAACGGCCTGTTTCTTCCCAAAGCTCAAACGGTTGAACTACGGGCATCAAAGTTTCGATTGCACCTGCATTGTCGATCTCTTGACGAACGATGTTTTCGACTTTACGCAATACACGTAGACCAGTCGGTAGCCAAGTATATAAACCTGAAGCTAGACGACGGATCATACCTGCACGTAGCATTAGCTGGTGGCTAACTACTTCTGCGTCGTTTGGAGTCTCCTTCAGTGTTGAAAGAAGGTATTTGCTAGTGCGCATGTTTTCATCCATTTGTTAGTTATGAATATTGGAATAGCTCGACTTAAACAGTTAAATCGAGAGTTCAATCTTAGTTATGGTATGTTCTTTAATGAGAACAGGATCAATCTAAAATTAAGCTTTCTATGATATCAGCCTAAAAGCGATCTCAAAAGCGATCAATTGCAGTTACCGTGATCGAATTGCTATCTACAGTGAATTTTACGTTCAAATCAAACAAATTTACCGCATATTCTTTGTTATCAGCTTTCCCTTTTTTATAAGCTGGTCGTGGATCTTGTCCAAGAACCTCTTTTATGACCGCTTCTATCTGCGCTTTCTGTGGGTGTGAACTAAGTGATTTTTGGGCCTCTATTGATAAATACACATTAAGAACATCAGGTTCTTTCTCTGCAAAACCACCGAGTGCATCAGGGATAGAATCGGAATAGGGGATGTAAGGTTTGATGTCTATGATTGGTGTGTTATCCACCAAATCAATGCTGCCCAATTCTAAATAGGTTTGATTACCTTCTTGAACCACGCCTTTTAATTCGACGGCTGACATACCAATGCCATTGGGACGAAAGGTCGCACGTGAAGCAAACACACCAATGCGCTCGTTGCCTCCCAAACGTGGTGGACGAACCGTTGGTCTCCATCCCGCCTCTAAGTTTTGGTCAAATAAGAACAATAACCATAGATGAGAGAACTGCTCAATTCCACGAACGGCTTCTGGTGAATTAGCCTCTCCCACTAATTTTAGGCGAGATGTGGCGCTAGGTGCTAAGCGAGGTTGACGAGGAACGGCAAACTTTTCTTTGTAAGGTGATTGGATAAAACCAACAGGATCGATGTGATAAGTCATTGAAGTATTCTTTATGAATAATAATCTTTAGATATTAAAAAAGGTTGACGCTCTCACGTCAACCTTTTGTAGGTTAGCTTATTAAAAGAAGGGGATTACCAACCTTTAACTACGCCACCTTTAAATGTTTTAAGTGCTGCTTGGTAAACTTCTTCTGATTGGTACGCTTTAACAAACGTTTTTACGTTTTCAGTGTTTACGTTGTCAGTACGACCAACAATTAGGTTTACATACGGAGAGTCTTTATCTTCAACAAAGATGCCATCTTTCTCAGGTGTAAGGTTTAGGCTACTTGCGTAAGTTGTGTTGATTACAGACAGTGCTACATCATCAAGAGAGCGAGGAAGCTGTGCTGCATCCAACTCAACAATAGTGATGTTTTTAGGGTTAGCCGTAATATCACGAACCGTTGCAGCAAGACCAGAACCATCACGTAATGTGATTAGCCCTTGTTCTTGAAGAAGAAGTAAAGAACGACCAAGGTTCGTTGGATCGTTTGGTACCGCAATACGTGCACCATCTTCAATTTGGTCAACTGAAGTTACTTGCTTAGAGTAACCAGCAATTGGGTAAACAAATGAATTACCAGCGATTTCAATTTTGTAACCACGATCAGTCACTTGTTGATCTAGGTATGGTTTGTGTTGGAATGCATTTAGGTCAATAGAACCATCATCCAATGCTGCGTTTGGTGTTACGTAATCGGTAAAAGTTACTAATTCAACATCAAGACCGTATTGCTCTTTTGCCACTTTAGCTGCAACCTCAGCAACTTGCGCTTCAGCACCCGCCATTACACCCACTTTAATTGAGTTTGTGTTTGCTTCTTCTTGACCACAGCCAGTTAGGATAAGTGTTGATGCTAGGCCAGCAACTGCTGCCAGTTTTTTTAGATTCAATTTCATTATTTACTCCTTAAAAATGAATTCCATATTAAATAAAATTAACGGTGATCGACTTTTTTAACTAAAGAATCACCAACAGATTGAATGATTTGAACCAAAACAATCAGCATTACAACAGTCACAGCCATGATAGTTAAATCATAACGGTGGAAACCATATCGAATAGCAACATCACCTAAACCGCCGCCGCCAACCGTACCTGCCATTGCAGAGTAGCTAACTAGCGTTACTAGAGTGATAGTCACTGCATTTAAGATTGTTGGTAGTGCTTCAGGAAGCAATACTTTAGTAATAATTTGTAGCGGTGTTGCGCCCATAGATTGTGCTGCTTCAACTAAGCCACTTGGTACTTCAATTAATGCGCCTTCAATCAGACGAGCCACAAATGGGATAGCACCAATAGTTAGTGGAACAATTGCTGCTGTCGTACCAATAAAGCTACCAACAATCAATTTTGTTACCGGAATAATGGCAACCATTAGAACCAAGAAAGGTACTGAACGACCTACGTTTACAATAGCGCCAAGTACGCTGTTAAACGCCGTGTTCTCCATTAGTCCGCCTTTTTTAGTGATGTGTAAAACAACACCAAGAGGGATACCAATAGCAAAACCAACAATACCAGCAACCGCAACCATATAAAGGGTTTCGCCTGTTGCGTTTAATAACAGCTTGCTGTTTAAATCAAGCCATGCAGAAATCACATCAAATGACATAACCTAATACCTCTACTTTTACGTGATGATTGCGTAAGAATGCAATTGCTTGCGCTGTTGATTCAGGGTTACCGAAAAATTCCGCTAGCATAAGGCCAAATTTAACGCCACCAGCATAATCGATATCTGCATTTAAGATACTGATATCAATGTCAAATTCACGAGAGATCTGGCTAATAACAGGGGCGTCAACACTGGCACCAGTAAATTCCAAACGAATAAGAGGGTAACTGCCTTCTACATAGGTTTCTTGTAGACGAGATTTGAAATCATCAGGAATTGATAAATCTAATGTTGCACGAATAAACTCTTGTGCAAGTTTGGTCTTAGGATGAGCAAAAATATCGCTCACAATGCCTTTTTCAACTAACTCACCGCCACCGATAATCGCCACTTCATGACAGATATTTTTTACGACTTCCATTTCATGGGTAATGATTAGGATAGTAATATTTAATTTTCGATTTAGATCTTTGATTAGCTCTAGAATTGACTTTGTTGTTGCAGGATCAAGCGCACTGGTTGCTTCATCACAAAGCAGTACTTTTGGATCTGTTGAAAGCGCACGAGCGATAGCAACACGTTGCTTTTGACCGCCACTAAGATTTGCAGGATAAGTGTGGTGCTTATCTTCTAAGCCAACCAAATCTAATAGCTCAGTGACTTTTTTCTTGATCTCTTGTTTTGATTTTCCCGCTAACTCTAGAGGTAGAGCTACGTTTTCAAATACAGTTCGTGAAGCAAGAAGGTTAAAGTGTTGGAAAATCATTCCGATATTGCGGCGTGCTTTGCTTAACTCGCTTGAAGACAGTTTTGTTAAATCAACACCATCAACAATCACTTCACCATTAGTTGGCTTCTCTAACATGTTTACACAGCGTATCAGCGTACTTTTCCCTGCACCTGATGAGCCAATTACACCAAAGATGGTGCCTTGGGCAATATGTAGGTTAATATCTTTAAGGGCATTAATTTCCTTTGCACCTTGATAAAACACCTTATTAACGCGGTTTATTTCAATCATGATTCGCCTTGAACTGCATTTTTAAATAGGGAGCTAATGTAAATAGAAAGCCAGTGTAAATAGAAAGATAACCAAGGTTAAAAAATCTGAGCGATCTCTCATTTTTTATATCCTACTGATGCTATTTCGGATATTGATTTAAGTCAATAGGTATTTTTACGTCTAGACGGCTAAACGTATAAATTATGATGCTAAGAAAGCAAAAGCGTGCGATAATTTTTTATTAACCGATTTGACTATTTAGAGGGTTTCACCTTGTCCAAACCAGCGGTATTTATTGATAGAGATGGCGTCATTAACGTTGATCGTGGCTATGTTCATAAGCGTGATGACTTTGAATATATTGATGGTGTATTTGATGCCGTTAAAAAATGCAAAGACATGGGTTACCTACTTGTATTAGTAACAAACCAATCGGGAATTGCTCGTGGTATGTTTACTGAAGAGCAATTTGAAATCCTAACTGAATGGATGGATTGGAACTTTGCTGATCACGGTATTGATTTTGATGGTATCTATTATTGTCCGCATCACCCAGAAGCAACAGTAGAAAAATACAAAGAAGAGTGCGATTGCCGCAAACCAAATCCAGGGATGTTTAACTCAGCACAGAGTTTCCTAGACATCGATATGGAAAACTCGGTCATGATCGGCGATAAGAAAGAAGACATGATGGCAGCACAAGCTGCGGGTGTTGGTACTCGTATCCTTGTTCGTACCGGTAAACCAGTAACTGAAGAAGGTGAAGCGTTAGCAACTACGGTACTTGATAGTATTGCTGATGTGCCTAAGTTCCTTTTTGCTTAGGTGTTTTTTTATCTAAGTTAATCAGAAAATAGAATGTAATTAAGCGCCTATGGAGAAGTCTGTAGGCGTTTTTTTATGTTATTACTTTGTTTTAAAATAGCTTTTTCTTTCTGTCTTACTTTTAAGAGCTAAAGGGTGTATCTTTATTATAGAAATTTACTTAAAGTTAATTATGTAAATGGATTTTAAATAACTCAATGAGTAGAGTTGTAAACTAAGGTGGTTGTTATGAATAATGTTGATAAAAGTTCAAATCTGCTTTTAGGTAATGATCAGCCAAAGGCTCTATGTCATCAAAAAACGCCCGTAGATGAGACTGTGAATACATGGGATTTATTAACGGATGAACAACAGCAAGAAATCCTTTCTCATTTGAGTGAGATCCCTTTTCAGTAATTTGCTTGCTTTAATATTTCTCTTCTATTTAGATAGATAATCTAATCCAAAGAGGTTTATTTTGTGACACTTTCTTAACAAAAGTGTCAAATTCTTGTCTTTTTCTTTCTAATCCTTTCACTATTCTGCAAACTGTTAA
Organism: Aliivibrio sp. A6; assembly: GCF_028765505.1. Lineage (NCBI taxonomy): Bacteria > Pseudomonadati > Pseudomonadota > Gammaproteobacteria > Vibrionales > Vibrionaceae > Aliivibrio > Aliivibrio sp. A6. Next base: position 118,106 of record NZ_JARACR010000009.1, read on the forward strand.
CTCGCTTACACTCTCAATAGACCGGATTGTAGTTGGCATACTATTGAGCTAAGTTAATAAAACTATTATAAAAAAATAAATGCAGCGGAGTCTGCAGATTGGATTTGGAGCAATAGTCACGGATGATATCTTACCTACTTAGACGACTTTTATTGGTTGTCCCAACCTTCATTGGTATTACCTTACTTATTTTTGCGTTAACGCGTTTTGTTCCCGGTGGCCCTGTAGAGCGTATGCTTCTGAGCTTACAAATGCAGGGAAGCGCTGAAACGGGTGGAACGAGCAGTGTAACTGATGGAAATAATGCCTTATCAGAAGATCAAATCGCCGAGCTTAATGCGTTTTATGGTTTAGATAAGCCCGTTTTTGAAGCCTATTATGATTGGTTAACAAAATTAGTAGTGCTTGATCTTGGTGAATCGACCCGTTATTACGAACCCGTATGGGATATGATTGCTGAGCGCTTACCTGTTTCTCTCTTTTATGGAGGAATGACCTTTCTACTCAGTTATCTTATTTCCATTCCACTCGGTTATTTAAAAGCGTTAAAGCACGGCTCTATTCTTGATTCCACGTCTTCCATTGCTATTTTTGTTGGTTTTGCTTTGCCGGGTTACGTCATTGGTGTGTTCTTAATTAGTTTATTTAGCTATCAATTAGAATGGTTTCCAATGGGAGGTTTTGTTGGTGATGACTTTGATGATTTCGGCGCTTTTGAACAAATAAAAGACATTATGTGGCATGCCGTATTACCTCTATTTTGTTATCTCATCGGTGATTTTGCTCTACTTACGATGACGATGAAGAATAACTTAATGGAAAACTTAGCGGCGGATTATGTTCGTACTGCCATTGCTAAAGGGTTGCCATTTAGAAAAGCCGTTCGTAAACACGCCTTACGTAATAGTTTGATCCCTGTTGCGAGTCACTTTGGGAATTCACTGATGTTTTTTATGACGGGTTCATTTCTCATTGAGGTTATTTTCAATATTGATGGTATTGGCTTACTCGGTTACGAAGCGATTATGGAGCGAGATTACCCAGTCGTTATGGGGTTGTTTGCCATTAACGCCATGATGCTGATGCTAGGCAATATTTTATCTGATGTGTGTGTTGCAGTGGTTGATCCACGCGTGAAGTTTGGAGCTTAATTATGACGTTGATATTAAATTTAAGTCCACTGACGCAAAAGAAAGTTCAACGTTTTAAGGCGATAAAACGTGGTTATTGGTCATTTCTTATTTTGTCTTTATTACTGGTACTTTCTATCTTTGCTGAAGTGTTCGTTAATAGCAGAGCGTTATTGGTGAGTTATCAAGGAGAGTGGTATTTTCCAACCTATGGTGACGTAAAATCTGGAGAGACCTTTGGTTTAGATTATGTTCATGAAACCAATTACAGAGAGTTGAAAATTAAGTTTGAACAAGAAGAGCAGGGTAACTTCGTTATTATGCCTATTGTTCCATGGAATCCTTATGAACAAGATTTTTCAGGGGATTTTCCTCCTACAGAGCCCAGTCTTGAAGGTCAGCATTATTTAGGCACCGATACGATTGGTCGAGATATTGTGTCGCGATTGGTTTATGGCTTTCGAATTGCCATGGGATTCGCCTTAATTACCTTGGCAATATCTTACGCAATTGGCGTATCTGTTGGTTGTGCGATGGGGTTCTTTGGTGGCAAGTTCGATCTGTTTTTTCAACGCTTTATTGAAATTTGGTCTATGGTGCCTTTCTTATACGTCATCATGATATTGGTATCAATTATGAAGCCCAGCTTTATGTTGTTTACCTTAATTAATGTCATGTTTGGCTGGATGGGAATGACATGGTATATGCGAACCATGACCTATAAAGAAAAGGCTCGTGAATACGTAATGGCAGCCAAAGCCCTAGGTGCGTCCAATAGTCGAATTTTATTCCATCATATTTTGCCAAATACCATGGTTATGATTGTTACTTTAGCGCCATTTACTATTGTCGCAAATATCACCGCTCTTACTGCTTTGGACTACCTAGGGCTCGGTTTAATGCCGCCAACGCCAAGTTGGGGAGAATTATTACAGCAAGGAAAATCAAATTTAGATTCACCATGGATAGCAAGCTCGGTTGTGACTGCGATTGTTACGGTATTAATTATGGTGACCTTTATTGGGGAGGGGATACGTGAAGCCTTCGATCCAAAAAAACACACCCGATACGTTTAAGTATTAACTATTAATCTAGGTTGATGGAAAGCAGGAACCTAGGCCATATCGAAAATAGAGATAATAAAAAGAAAGGAATCGATAATTATGAATAAAAAGCTCACGATATTAGCACTATCTACCGCTGCGTTATTTAGCTCTCACGTATTTTCAGCGGAGTTGCCTGATAATTTACAGTGGCAAACCAATGATACCGCACCCACATTCGCCTCTTCTGACGCAACCTATGGTGGTTCGTATCGAACCTACACGTTAAGTTTCCCACAAACTTTTCGAACCGTTGGGCCTGACTCTAATGGGGCTTTTAGAGCGTGGATTTTAGAAGCAAATCTACCACCATTGATTAAACACCCTAATACGGGAGAGTGGCTTCCAGGGTTAGCTCAGTCATGGGCGTTTGGTGATGATAATAAGACGGTTTATTTTAAATTAAATCCTAAAGCGACATGGAGTGATGGTAAGCCTGTCACCGCGGATGATTATCAGTTTATGCTTAAGTTGATGCGTTCAACAGACATTGTTGCCCCTTGGTATAATGACTTTTTTACCAATGAAATTGCGGACATCATTACCTTTGATAAAAATACGGTAGGTATTGTTTCTGCCAAAGCTCGTAACCGTGATGAATTGATTGAGTACACCAATTTAATGCCTCGACCAGAACATTTTTATGGTAAGCCAAAGGTGGATAAAAATAACGATGGCATTGATGATAAATTTGTTCGTAAATACAACTTCAAGCCAGAGCCTGTCACAGGACCTTACTATATTGATAAAATTAAAAAGGGTAAAAACATTACCTTTAAACACGTGGGTGAAGGTTGGTGGGGTTATGAAAATAAGTATAACCAACATCGTTACAACGTAGAAAAAATTAATATCAAGGTGATCCGCGATGCTGATATTGCGCTAAAGCATTTTGAAAAAGGCAATTTAGATTCGTTTGATTTGGTTCGTCCTGATCTTTGGCATGAAAAATCTTCCGGCAAAAACTATCAAAATGGGTACATACAAAAAGCATGGGTGTTTAACCAAGCGCCAGTGGGAGCTGGTGGACTATGGTTGAATACGGCAAAACCAATGCTGAACGATATTAATGTTCGTAAAGGCATTATGTATGCGACCGACTTTGACATGATGATAGAGAAAGTCCTTCGTGGGGATTATTCTCGTAAGCCAAATGGAATGGGATTTGGTCATATTGGTTATGACAATACAGAGATTAAAGCGCCTAAGTTTGATGCTAAAAAAGCCATCGAATATTTTGAGCAAGCGGGATTCACTAAGGTCGGCTCTGATGGTATTCGTGTTAACGATAAGGGGGAGCGTCTAAGTTTTGCCGTCACTTATTCTCAACAATCTTTCACTCCTCGTGTTGCGGTATTAAAAGAGCAGGCAAAATTGGCAGGGCTGGATCTTGAGCTGAATCTTATTGATGGCTCAAGTATGTTTAAATATGTACTTGAGAAAAAGCACGATATCTCTTTCCATAATATGGGCACAGGCGACATTCCTGCCTATTGGGAATATTTCCACTCAGATAATGCCAATAAACCACAAACTAACCATTTCACTAATTTCACCTCTCCAGAGCTAGATAGTTTGATCGACTCATTCAAAAATGAATTTGATATTGAGAAAAAACGAGCGCTTTCTCGCAAGATCCAACAAGTGATTGCGGATGCTAACGTTATTGTACCGGGTTATATGGTGCCATACGCACGTGCAGGTTATTGGCGTTGGATGAAGTTACCTGAAAATATGGCCACTAAACAGACTGGGTATTTATTCCACGGTTGGGGATTCTCTCAAACATTCAGCACCTTCTGGATTGATGAAGCAGCGAAGAAAGAAACCAAAGCCGCAATGAAATCAGGCAAAACCTTTGAGCCTGTGACCATCATTGATGACACTTACAAACTATAAGTTTAACTAAGTAACGTAAAGGCTAGGAGAGGGATCTCCTAGTGACAACATACTAATAAAAACAGTGAAGATGCATATGGATAGAAAGATTGTTTTATCAGTAGAAGATCTAGTGACTGAGTTTCAAACTGATGATGGCACAGTAAGAGTGTTAGATGGTGTTAGCTTTCAAGTACCAAAAGGAAAAACCATTGGTATTGTTGGTGAATCAGGGTGTGGGAAAAGTGTCACATCGATGTCTATTATGGGGTTATTACCTAAGCCGTATGGCAATGTAGCCGGGGGGCGAATTTTATATAATGAGACGGATTTGGTTCAGCTAAGTCCTGATAAATTATATGAAATGCGTGGTAATCGTATCTCCATGATCTTCCAAGATCCAATGACGGCACTTAACCCCGTACATACCATAGGAAAGCAGATTAACGAAGTATTAGAACTTCACCGTCCTGATTTAGATAAAAAACAGCGCCTCGCCTATTCTTTAGAGATGTTAGAAAAAGTAGGCATCCCATCACCGGAATCTCGGATTCATGAGTACCCCCATAATTTGTCTGGTGGTATGCGTCAGCGTGTCATGATCGCCATTGCCCTCGCATGTGAACCTGACATTTTAATTTGTGATGAGCCAACGACAGCGTTAGATGTCACCATTCAGGCGCAGATTTTAGAGTTAATGAAAAAGCTGCAAGATGAAACGGGCATGTCGATTATTTTTATTACTCATGATCTTGGCGTGGTGGCTGAGATCTGTGATGAAGTTGTCGTGATGTATGCAGGGAGAGTGGCAGAACAAGCGGGTATTTTTGAATTGTTTGATAATCCAAAGCACCCATACACACAAGGCCTGATGTCTTCTATGCCGAGTTTAAGTTTGCAGCCAAAAACAGAACTTGAAACCATTCAGGGAACCGTTCCTTCATTATATGAAATGCCAGCAGGTTGTCGATTTTCAACACGCTGTAAATACAAGCAAGACATATGTAACACTGAGGTGCCAATCATGAGTGAAGTAGGTTTATTGCATCAGGTAAGTTGCCATTTTACTCATGAATTAATTGCCAGTAATGAGGTGGTTAAATGAGTGAATTATTAAAAATTGATGGTCTTAAGCAGTATTTTTATTCAGGAAAAGGGATCTTTAATAAGGGATATGTAGTTCATGCGGTTGATGGGGTTTCACTGAGTGTTAATAAAGGTGAAACGCTTGGGCTTGTCGGGGAATCTGGTTGTGGGAAAAGTACATTAGGTCGTAGCCTTCTGAAGTTATTTGAACCAACAGCAGGGCGTATATACTTTGAAGGTCATGATATTACAGATCTTGGCAATAAAGAGATGCGGTCACTTCGCCAAGAAATGCAGATTATTTTTCAAGATCCTACAGAGTCTCTGAACCCAAGACACACGATAGAGATGATTTTAGAAGAGCCTTTTGTTATTCACGGAGTGGGGACAGTTGAGGAGCGTAAACAATGGGTGGAAGATTTGCTGATTAAAGTCGGTTTACCTGCGAGTGCAGCAACGCGTTATCCTCATGAGTTCTCGGGTGGTCAAAAGCAAAGAATTGGTATCGCAAGAGCCATAGCGTTAAAACCAAAATTAATAGTGTGTGATGAATCAGTGTCTGCATTGGATGTGTCAGTTCAAGCTCAGATAGTGAATTTATTATTAGACTTACAAAAAGAGATGAACTTAGCGTTGATTTTTATTGCTCATGATTTATCAGTTGTGAAGCACATCTCTGACAAAGTAGCAGTCATGTACTTAGGTAAAATTGTTGAATATGGTGATTCGGAAACCTTATATCACTCGCCAAAGCACCCTTATACTGAAGCGCTACTGTCTGCGATACCTGTTGCTCATCCTAGATTTAGAGGAAAGGAGCGGATTATTTTAAAAGGAGATGTTCCTTCGCCTATTAATCCTCCCAAAGGATGTCGATTTTCAACTCGTTGCCCAAAAGCAGAGGCAGAATGCTTCACTAAAGAACCGATAAGGCACGAACTTTCTGATAATGGGCATGAAGTGGCTTGCCATTTATATAAATAAATATCTTTTTTGAAACATCTGTATTTGCTTGTTTTATCCTATAGTTAATAAAAAAGAATGAGAGAAAATCATGAAAAAATTATTGGCTTTTACGGCCCTAGGATTACTTGCTGGTTGTTCATCTACAATGCCTGATATGGGAACTGCGCAACCAGTTAACTATCAGTGCGATGGTGGTGAAAATTTTCAGATAACGTTTAATGAAGACAAAGCATTACTGCAATTACCTAAAGACGATTATGCTTTAAAGCGTGCCGTATCAGCATCAGGAATAAAGTATATTTCAGATGATGGAATGCCTGATATTAGCGCTGCGATAGTATTTCACGGAAAAGGGGATGAAGCTCGGCTGGATTTAGGTCGTGTAGTTTTAAAGAATTGTACGGTGATTAAATAAGTAAAGAAAAGGCGATGCTATTAATAACGCATCGCCTTTTTTCGTTCAATGTGATGGTTAGGCACTACGTCCCATAAGTCACAATGTATCTATTAGGTTTATGGTTCATTGCAAGGACGATATTTAATACTACGGCACCAAGAACAGAGACAATCAATAACCAAGGGGTTATAAAGAAGAAGGAGGCACTTAGGATGCAGAAATCGATCGCCATTTGAACTTTACCTACCGATATTCCAAACTTCTCTTGAATGAATAGGCAAAGGACATTAAAACCACCTAAACTAGAACGATGCCTAAATAAAATAAGCATACCTAATCCCATTAATAAACCACCCGCGACGGCGCAATAAATATCATTAATGTGATCCACTGAGATCATCATATTCAAATGATCAGTCATGATAGAAACAAGACCACCAGAGATTAAACTGGTTAATGCAAACTGTTTCCCAAATCGTTGCCAAGCCAGAGCATAGAATGGCAAGTTACAAGTGAAATATAAAATACCAAAACTAAGACCGCTCATTTGGCTCAATAATAGCGCCAATCCAGTGGTGCCCCCAGTTAAGAGTTGAGCGGCTTGCAAAAAGAAAATACCTTGAGAGACTAAGAAAGTGCCTGTCAGAATAGCAATGACATCTTCCTTGTGAGTGTGTTTAATTTTTTCCATAACGACAGGGTCTGTTCTTGTACCAATAAAATAATGGTCGCAAGAATAGTAGGATTATAAATTTATGCAATCGATTGTCGGTAAATATAAGAGAAGATTTGTAGTAAAGCCTTTACATAGTGTAAAGCAAATTATTGACACATATTGAATCCCATTCATGTTGATAATGAGGAATCCTCAACAAAAATCATAAAGAAATATGTAATTTAGGGTATCTGATCTAGATCAAATTATGTAGAATACATCGCAGTTAAGACTAGTGACGTAATCGTTTGCGTCATTGGGCTATTTTTGGGTTTTATATTTATCTGAGTCAGGAGATACAGATGCTTAAGCGTGATATGAACATTGCAGATTACGATGCAGACTTGTTTGCAGCAATCCAGGAAGAAACAGTACGTCAAGAAGAGCATATCGAACTGATTGCTTCTGAAAACTACACTAGCCCACGAGTGATGGAAGCTCAAGGTTCACAATTAACAAACAAATACGCAGAAGGTTACCCTGGTAAGCGTTACTACGGTGGTTGTGAGTTCGTTGATAAAGTGGAAACACTAGCTATTAATCGTGCGTGTGAATTGTTTGGTGCAGAGTACGCAAACGTACAACCGCACTCAGGCTCTCAAGCAAACAATGCAGTTTACATGGCGCTTCTAAATGCTGGTGATACAGTTTTAGGCATGAGCCTTGCTCACGGTGGTCACTTAACTCATGGTTCTCCAGTAAACTTCTCAGGTAAGCTTTACAACATCATTCCTTACGGCATTGATGAAGCTGGCCAAATTGATTACGAAGAAATGGAAGCACTAGCAGTAGAACATAAACCTAAGATGATCATTGGTGGTTTTTCTGCTTACTCTCAAGTATGTGATTGGGCGCGTATGCGTGAAATCGCAGACAAAGTTGGCGCTTACTTCTTCGTAGATATGGCTCACGTAGCGGGTCTTATTGCTGCTGGTGTTTACCCTAACCCAGTACCACACGCTCACGTAGTGACAACAACGACTCATAAAACACTTGCTGGTCCTCGTGGTGGTCTTATTCTTTCTAACGAAGGCGAAGATCTTTATAAGAAACTAAACTCAGCAGTATTCCCTGGCGGCCAAGGTGGCCCTCTAATGCATGTTATCGCTGGTAAAGCGGTTGCATTTAAAGAAGCACTAGAGCCAGAGTTTAAAGAATACCAAGCACGCGTTGTTGCTAACGCAAAAGCAATGGTTGCCGAGTTCCTAGCACGTGGCTACAACATCGTTTCAGGTTCTACAGAGAACCACCTGTTCCTAGTTGATTTAATCGACAAAGACATTACAGGTAAAGAAGCGGATGCTGCATTAGGTTCAGCTAACATTACGGTTAACAAGAACTCTGTACCCAATGACCCACGTAGCCCGTTTGTTACTTCTGGTATCCGTGTTGGTTCTCCTTCTATCACTCGTCGCGGTTTCTCAGAAGCTGATGCGAAAGAACTTGCTGGCTGGATGTGTGACATTCTAGACAACATGGGTGATGAGTCTGTTATCGAAGCGACAAAAGCAAAAGTGTTAGAGATCTGTAAGCGTCTACCTGTATACGCTTAATACTTTTTTTCGAGACTAAATTTTAAAGGCTAGCCTGTTATGGGTTAGCC
>NZ_JARACR010000090.1:0-1144 GCF_028765505.1 Aliivibrio sp. A6
CACAAAGTAGCCATAGAGCCTCAATCTCGATCACAGTGACACAAAAAAAGCGAGCAACCTAAATTACTCGCTTGTTCATATGATTCTTCAGCTGTTACTTATTAAATCACGCCTAGTTCACGTAGACGTTCCATTAAGTAGCTATTTGCAGTGTGGCGATCAGATAACACTACTTCTGGTTTTGGATGTAAAAACAAAGGTAGTGAGATACGAGATTTCGTTTTATCTGCACCTTCTGGGTTAATCACTCGGTGCGTTGTTGATGGGTAATAACCCCCTGACGCTTCTTGCAACATATCACCAATATTAATGATTAGGTTACCAAAATCACAAGGTACATCTAACCAATCACCTTCTTTAGTCTTAACTTGTAAACCCGGCTCATTCGCGGCAGGAAGCACTGTTAATAAGTTAATGTCTTCATGTGCACCAGCTCGGATAGCACCAAGCTCCTCATCACCTTCTAACGGTGGGTAATGCAGAACACGAAGCAATGTCTTATCACTTTGCTCTACCATGCTAGATAATGATTGAGAGTACAGTGCAGAAACATCTTCCGGAGAGTGTACTTCAACCCAGGATAATAGCTCACTAGCAAGTACATTAGCGTTATCGTAATACTCTTGAATTTGAGCTTTCAATTGAGCAGGGCATTGGCCTGTTGGGTAATAATGATAGTACTCTTTAATGTCTTTTTTAGTGTGCCCTTTTGCGACTTCTGATACCGATGCAGGGAAAAAGCCATCTTGAGTGTCTACATTAAACTGGAAGTTTTCTTTTTCTTCGCTGTTAAAGAATGCATACCAATTGTCGTAGATGCTTTGTACAAGCTCTTGTTGAATCGGATGATTTTTTAACACGCCAAATCCTGTTTCACGCAGTGATTTAACAAACTGCTCCGCTGCATTCTCAGCAGTGTAATCAATTGCTTCTAATTTCATAATTATTATCTTATCGTTGGCTGACTGGTTTTTATAATGTGTTTTTATAATGTACTGTTAAATTGTATTAAGATGAGCAGAGAGCCTCAAGCGCTAATGTCTAAAAACAGACAACAATTCGTTTACACATAGAAACGCAACTATTCTGTGCAACAACAATAAAGAGAAAAAGAAGAATATTTATGGTGGGATATTACCCCAGG
>NZ_JARACR010000091.1:0-1052 GCF_028765505.1 Aliivibrio sp. A6
CCTAGCTGAATTTTACTGCCTTAATCACTGAAACTAAAGGCAAACTGACAACGCCGAGTGTAGCAAATCGTGTTGATGCATTTGTTATATTGCCTATTGATAAACGACATGAAATCGTTCCAATACAAGAACCATGTCCTCATTAAGCTTAATATTTAACTCTGAACATTCAGCAGCAAAGAAACGCCAATGAGCTTCACGCCACCATTTTAATGAGCGGTCGCCCTCGCCTTCTGCATGAGCAAATTCGGCCGTCACTTCGTTATATTTACACGTTTCAACTGAATCAATTTCAATGATACAAATTGGCTTTCCGTTCCAATCAACAACTACTTGTAAATGACCAACGGTTGGCATTGGTTCTTCACCAGATTCGTACCAAACATTTAAGCTACAAGTTGCTGTCTTTTGACCAATTCGGATTAATTCAGCACATAAATTGGCATTATGCTCATCGGCACAGAAATAGTCTGAACCGAATGATTGATACTTTTTACGTTCAGTTTCAGAAAGTGAGCTTAGATACTGATCCAAGTAGATTTGAGACTGTTCTTCCATGATATCCTCTTAACTATTTTCGCAATATAACGCCTGCATAACACGTTTGCTACGATACAGACTTACCTGAATTTTAACGCCTTAATCACTGAAACTAAAGGCAAACTGACAACGCCGAGTGTAGTAAATCGTGTTGATGCATTTGTTATAATTTTATATATCAGCCATAGTTAGCAATTGGCTACAGTTACGAACCGTTAAAATATTTATGCTTAACGTTACGCTATAAATAATGCGGTAATTACCAAAAATAATTTCACGATAATTGGCTTTATTCAGCTCAGGGACAAGACGGCCCAACTCTGGAAATGAACCTAAATTCTCAGCTTTATCGAATACGTCGTTAACCCATTTTTCTGCCGCTGATGGATTGTCTAATGCAATGTATTCTGCTGTCTGCCCTATTTTGTCTAAAGCAAGCGGTGACCAAATAACATTCATGAACGTAAGCGTCCTAAGATTTTAGAACGAGCATCATCATTTGATAAACCTAA
>NZ_JARACR010000092.1:0-975 GCF_028765505.1 Aliivibrio sp. A6
GTGCGTACTGAGTCCGAAATTTTTTGCACGGTTCATCAAAAGGATCGCGGCTTTCGTAGTTTCGGCTTAGTAAGCGTGAATTTCTTCTTTGTTGCTTTTTGGTTTCCGTATTATCAGGTTCGGCAAATTAACCCTTATTTCCCTAAGTTCAGGCGTTTCAGAGGCTAATTTACGCTTCAATTGTTCTTTGGTTATGCCTCATTTTATTCTGCATCAGTGTTTTTCTCGCAGCATTTTCAATCCCAATGGTGGCAAGGATATTTGGTTTATCAGTTCCAAATCTGCTGAAACCAAGTCGTTCAAATGGTGTGAAAATTGTATCTGTTTTCCATTTACTTTATCTCGCATTTTAAGAACATTTTGTTCGCTTAATTACTATCGGTAAATTAGAATTAGGGCTTAGAAAATCTTGGCAGGGCAGTTCTTTACCAAGTTAGCCAAGCCGAAAGTAAGCACGCACAACAATCGCATCAACACGATTTATTACATTCGGCGTTCTGGGTTTGCCTTTAGTTTTGTGATTAAGGCGGTTAATTCAGGTTGGTTTGCATGGTAATAAACGTGTTATGCAAGCGTTGTGCGTACTGAATCCGAAATTTTTTGCACGGTTCGTCAATAGGATCGAGGCTTTTGTAGTTTCGGCTTAGTAAGCATTCCTTTCTTCTTTATTGCCTTTTGGTTTCCGTATTATCAGGTTCGGCAAATTAGCCCTTATTTTCCTAAGTTCAGGCGTTTCAGCGGCTATTTTACGCTTCAATTGTTCTTTGGTTATGCCTCATTTTAGTTTGCATCAGTGTTTTGCTCGCAGCATTTCCAATTCCAATTGTGGTTAGGATATTTGGTTTATCAGTTCCAAACTAGCTGAAACCAAGCCGTTCAAATGGTGTAAAAAATGTATCTGTTTTCCATTTACTTCATCTCGCAATTTAAGAACATTTTGTTCGCTTAATTACTATCGGTAAATTAGAATCAGGA
>NZ_JARACR010000093.1:0-971 GCF_028765505.1 Aliivibrio sp. A6
TGCAGCCCACTCCCATGGTGTGACGGGCGGTGTGTACAAGGCCCGGGAACGTATTCACCGTAGCATTCTGATCTACGATTACTAGCGATTCCGACTTCACGGAGTCGAGTTGCAGACTCCGATCCGGACTACGACGCACTTTTTGGGATTCGCTTACTATCGCTAGTTTGCAGCCCTCTGTATGCGCCATTGTAGCACGTGTGTAGCCCTACTCGTAAGGGCCATGATGACTTGACGTCGTCCCCACCTTCCTCCGGTTTATCACCGGCAGTCTCCCTGGAGTTCCCACCATTACGTGCTGGCAAACAAGGATAAGGGTTGCGCTCGTTGCGGGACTTAACCCAACATTTCACAACACGAGCTGACGACAGCCATGCAGCACCTGTCTCAGAGCTCCCGAAGGCACTAAGCTATCTCTAGCGAATTCTCTGGATGTCAAGAGTAGGTAAGGTTCTTCGCGTTGCATCGAATTAAACCACATGCTCCACCGCTTGTGCGGGCCCCCGTCAATTCATTTGAGTTTTAATCTTGCGACCGTACTCCCCAGGCGGTCTACTTAACGCGTTAGCTCCGAAAGCCACGGCTCAAGGCCACAACCTCCAAGTAGACATCGTTTACGGCGTGGACTACCAGGGTATCTAATCCTGTTTGCTCCCCACGCTTTCGCATCTGAGTGTCAGTGTCTGTCCAGGGGGCCGCCTTCGCCACTGGTATTCCTTCAGATCTCTACGCATTTCACCGCTACACCTGAAATTCTACCCCCCTCTACAGCACTCTAGTTCACCAGTTTCAAATGCGGTTCCGAGGTTGAGCCCCGGGCTTTCACATCTGACTTAATGAACCACCTGCATGCGCTTTACGCCCAGTAATTCCGATTAACGCTCGCACCCTCCGTATTACCGCGGCTGCTGGCACGGAGTTAGCCGGTGCTTCTTCTGTAGGTAACGTCAAACGAAGCCGCTATTAACGAC
>NZ_JARACR010000094.1:0-929 GCF_028765505.1 Aliivibrio sp. A6
AAGTGAAAGATACCAGATTGAAGCTTGGAATACACACTGTATTTCTGCTCGGGAAATAGGACAAAAATTAAAACGGAGCAATGGTTCCATTTCAAGGGAATTACGACGCTGTCCTGCTGGAAGTTATTCTGCCGAGCAAGCGCATAGACATGCTTTTCAAAAAAGAACACTTTCAATTAAGCATACAAAATGTAACCAAAAGAATAAGAAAATTATTCAAACATACCTGCAACTTGGTTGGAGTCCAGAGCAGATATCTGGACGGATGCGTAAAGAAAAAATAGAAAATACAATATGTTGCAGTACGATTTACAATGTAGTTAAAAGAGAGCATTGGCAAAGAATGCTTGCTCGAAAAGGTAAAAAATACAAACTACGTAAAGGTGTAGAAGCAGGAGAAAGATTAATCCCTAACCGTGTTGATATCTCTCAACGGCCTACAATTGTTGACGATAAATCAGAAGTTGGCCACTGGGAAGGTGATACAGTTTATGGCCAAGATGGGTATTTAGTCACGATGGTAGAGCGAGTATCTAAGCTATTAGTTACCTGTAAAGTACGCAGTAAGTCCAAAAAAGCCGTTACTCGTGGAATAAATCGCATGATGAAGCCCTTTAAAGGGCTTTGCAAAACAATCACATTTGATAATGGCGGAGAGTTTGCGGGTCATGCTAAGATAGCTAAGCATCTGAACTGTGACATTTATTTTGCTAAACCTTACCATTCCTGGCAGCGAGGTTTGAATGAGAATACCAATGGTTTACTAAGACGTTTTTTCCCAAAGGGAATGGCCATTGGAGAACTTGCAGCAAAAGAGATTAAACAGGCAGAGTTTTTGATTAATTCGAGGCCTAGAAAGGCATTAAATTTTCTGAGTCCGAGTGAGTTTTTAAACGGTAAGCGTGTGTCGGTTATTGTTACGATCTAGC
>NZ_JARACR010000095.1:0-929 GCF_028765505.1 Aliivibrio sp. A6
GAGTGAAAGATATCAGATTGAAGCTTGGAATACACATAGTATTTCTGCTCGTGAAATAGGACAAAAATTAAAATGGAGCAATGGTTCCATTTCAAGGGAGTTACGACGTTGCCCTGCTGGAAGTTATTCTGCCGAGCAAGCACATAGACATGCTTTTCAAAAAAGAACGCTTTCTAACAAGCACACAAAATGCAGCCAAAAGAATAAAAAAATAATTAAAATATATCTGCAGCTTGGTTGGAGCCCAGAGCAAATATCTGGACGAATGCGCAGAGAAAAAGTCGAAAATACAATATGTTGTAGTACTATTTATAATGCAATTAAAAGAGAACATTGGCAAAGGATGCTTGCACGAAAAGGTAAAAAATACAAACAACGTAAAGGTGTAGAAGCGGGAGCAAGACTAATCCCTAACCGCGTTGATATCTCTCAACGGCCTACAATTGTTGACGATAAATCAGAAGTTGGCCACTGGGAAGGTGACACAGTTTATGGCCAAGATGGGTATTTAGTTACGATGGTAGAGCGAGTATCTAAGTTATTAGTTACCTGCAAAGTACGTAGTAAGTCCAAAAAAGCAGTCACTCGTGGGATAAATCGCATGATGAAGCCCTTTAAAGGGCTTTGCAAAACAATCACATTTGATAATGGCGGAGAGTTTGCGGGTCATGCTAAGATAGCTAAGCATCTGAACTGTGACATTTATTTTGCAAAACCTTACCATTCCTGGCAACGAGGTTTGAATGAAAATACCAATGGTTTACTAAGACGTTTTTTCCCAAAGGGAATGGCCATTGGAGAACTTGCTGCAAAAGAGGTTAAACAGGCAGAGTTTTTGATTAATTCGAGACCTAGAAAAGCATTAAATTTTCTGAGTCCGAGTGAGTTTTTAAGCGGTAAGCGTGTGTCGGTTATTGTTACGATCTAGG
>NZ_JARACR010000096.1:0-921 GCF_028765505.1 Aliivibrio sp. A6
TGGTGTGACTGCGTACCTTTTGTATAATGGGTCAGCGACTTATATTCAGTGGCAAGGTTAACCGTTTAGGGGAGCCGTAGGGAAACCGAGTCTTAACTGGGCGTTCAGTCTCTGGATATAGACCCGAAACCAGGTGATCTAGCCATGGGCAGGTTGAAGATTGAGTAACATCAATTGGAGGACCGAACCGACTAATGTTGAAAAATTAGCGGATGACTTGTGGCTAGGGGTGAAAGGCCAATCAAACCTGGAGATAGCTGGTTCTCCCCGAAATCTATTTAGGTAGAGCCTCGGACGAATACTACTGGGGGTAGAGCACTGTTAAGGCTAGGGGGTCATCCCGACTTACCAACCCTTTGCAAACTCCGAATACCAGTAAGTACTATCCGGGAGACACACGGCGGGTGCTAACGTCCGTCGTGGAGAGGGAAACAACCCAGACCGCCAGCTAAGGTCCCAAAGTTATAGTTAAGTGGGAAACGATGTGGGAAGGCTCAGACAGCCAGGATGTTGGCTTAGAAGCAGCCATCATTTAAAGAAAGCGTAATAGCTCACTGGTCGAGTCGGCCTGCGCGGAAGATGTAACGGGGCTAAACTATACACCGAAGCTGCGGCAATACAGTTTACTGTATTGGGTAGGGGAGCGTTCTGTAAGCGGTTGAAGGTGCGTTGTAAAGCGTGCTGGACGTATCAGAAGTGCGAATGCTGACATGAGTAACGATAAAGCGGGTGAAAAACCCGCTCGCCGGAAGACCAAGGGTTCCTGTCCAACGTTAATCGGGGCAGGGTAAGTCGACCCCTAAGGCGAGGCCGAAAGGCGTAGTCGATGGGAAACGGGTTAATATTCCCGTACTTCTTACAATTGCGATGGGGGGACGGAGAAGGCTAGGTGGGCTTGGCGACGGTCGTCCAAGTTCAAGT
>NZ_JARACR010000097.1:0-913 GCF_028765505.1 Aliivibrio sp. A6
TAGATGTATGGACTCCCTCCCTTTGAGGGTGTACGGTTTGAATTCGACAAAGAAAGCAACCAAAGGAGTCCACACATGAGTAATCCTACTATCATTGCTATTGATTTGGCAAAAGATGTTCTTCAGGTATGCAAGGTTACGTCAAAAAATAAGATCTCTTACAACAAAGCAGTCTCTAGAAAAGGATTAAAAGAGCTGCTTAGCAGAGAAAAAGATTGCTTGGTCGCTATGGAAGCATGCGCTTCCAGTCAGTATTGGTCACGCTTTGCGTTAAAGCTCGGCCTATCAGTAAAGGCGATGCATGCTCGTCATGTAAAACCATTTCGAACGACACAAAAAACAGATAGAAATGATGCCTTGGCAATTGCTGTGGCTGCAACGCAGCTCACGATAAAACCGACAAGAATACTAACGATTGATGAGCAAGGCTTACAATCTTTAGAGCGAATAAGGGATTTACAGAAATCTCAATGTATCGCCATTTCAAATCAAATTCGTTCATTGCTTGGAGAGTTTGGAATAACGATAGCAAAAGGCGATAAAGCACTTCGAGAAGCAATGCCTTATATTTTTGAAGATGCAGAAAATGAGCTACCTCATTCATTAAGAGCTGTTTTATTTTCCCAATGGGAAAATTACCGCCATCAAGTTGAGCATTTAGATTCAATAACAGAGCAACTTGAAGTCGAAGTTCAGAAAAATCATCAGTGCCAAAAGTTCATGAAACTTGAAGGGGTAGGACCTTTAGGAGCTATTGGTTTAGTTATTGCACTAGGTGATGGTAAAGCGTTTACCAATGGACGAGCAGCTTCTGCCTGTATTGGTGTCACTCCAGTTCAGCACAGCTCTGGAGGAAAAGAAAATATTGGTAGTATTGCTAAGAAAAGCTCAGGACAAAGACTCCGCAGTGTTT
>NZ_JARACR010000098.1:0-816 GCF_028765505.1 Aliivibrio sp. A6
TAACGCCTGCATAACACGTTTACTACTATGCAATTATACTTAATATTGACGCCTTAAAACGAGAAACACCCGGCAAACTGAGATTGCCGAGTGTAGTAAATCGTGTTGATGCATTTGTTATATGCAAACAACCATTCTTACTATGAGGTCATTACTTTGATGCCAAAAATGGTAAACAATCCACCAGTGACATAATCCATAACCCCAGAAATACGAGCATAAACACTTTTAGCTGATTCATGGGAAAACGCGGTAGCTAAGAATAAATGCCAACTAAGCGTAATTGAAGCCATTGTTAGCATGATTGCTAATATCATCGTTGCACTCATGTTTTCAGGCATGGAAACACTGAATAAACTGACAACGAAGAAACCCGTTTTCGGATTTAAAATACTGGTGATAAACGCTGAAATGAAAACCTTTCTTTTCGATGGTGATACCGTTTGATTGATTTCAGTTAACTCACCTAACCTCTTTATTTTTCGAGTTAGATAAATCTGACGCATTCCCAAATACAATAAATAACTGCCACCTACCACTTTCATTAAACCAAATAATTGAGGAAAATGAGAAAAGAGAATAACTAATCCGGAGCCACCAAAAAACGACCACAGTAACGTTGCACAACTAACACCGAAAGCAGAAAAAGCCGCAATTTTACGGTCGTAATTAAGTGCAGTGTTAATCGTTAAAAGTACATTAGCTCCAGGAGTCGCAACAGCTAACATCCAAATTAAAGTCACATGAAGAAGAACCAATAAATATTCCATTACCTACCATTCCAATAAATTAAGCTGTGAGCTTAAAAAAGCATAT
>NZ_JARACR010000099.1:0-804 GCF_028765505.1 Aliivibrio sp. A6
CTGCATAACACGTTTGCTACCATGCAGATTAAGCTCAAATTTACCACTTAACACGGTAAACTCAAAGAAACCTAGAATGCCGAATGTAGCAAATCGTGTTGATGCATTTGTTATACGAATTGCTTTGCTAGTACGCAATAATCATAATATGAATCTGTATGAGTCCATTTCATACCTCTCATTGGTCCATTTGCCACCGTTGATGCATAGGTACTTTGAACGAAAAAATTTCGGTGAATAAGCTCTACAGCATCGTTATATTTTGAATGAAAACATTGATTACCGTCGGTTATAACCTTAAGTTCAAGATAGTCTTTATCATCATCCAAACTTTCGTAAAATTCAATAAATGCATTAAGCGTTGAGTCACTGATTTGTGCAAAAGACCGAGCTGCTGGAATTAGAAAATCTGTATTATTCCAATGGTCTTTATAGATTAGCGCCAATGCTTTAACTCCAATTTTTGAGTTCGTTTGACGGACTGTTTCTAATGCTGCATATAAACAATTTGAATAATCTTCGTTATCTGAAACTAATTCAATGAACTCCAGATCAATTTCAGCCGTTGAACAAAAATCCTCAAAACGTTTTTGGAGATGTCTCCCATAAAAAGTTTCAGCAAATTTTCCAATAAGACTAATTCCTGGAATACCTACATCTTGAGCTAATTGAGCAATTTCATTACCAGCTTGTACTATTTCTTTTCCCCACTCAACTTTCTTATTCATACTTAAAATTACCCCTTTATTCGTATAACGCTGGCATAACACGTTTATTACCATGTAAATCAACCTGAATTTAACT